>JBFLWK010000038.1 GCA_040757695.1 Elusimicrobiota bacterium | reverse complement strand
TTTGAATACTGCTATCAAACTGAATCCGGTATTCAAAGAAGCATATATTTTGAGAGCCCAACTCTATAAAAAAAAAGGTGGCGTAGAAAATATTAAAAAGTCAAAACAGGATTTACTAACTGTAAAACGAATCTCGGAATCTAAAATCCCATATACTGAAGGGTTAAATAATTTTTATAACGAACAGTTTGATACAGCAATACAACTTTTTACAACATCAATAAAACTGAATCCGTTTGACCCAAATATCTATAATATACGTGGACTTGCTTATATCAACAAAAATAAACCAAATAATGCAATGGCTGATTTTAATAAAGCAATTGAATTAAATCCGAACTTTGTTGATGCTTATAATAACCGTGCTACACTTTACGCTAGCAAAAAAAAATATGAATCTGCATTAACGGATTTGAATAAAATTATTGAACTTGAACCTAACAGTCCTGAAGCATACTATAACATCGGGCTAATCTGTCAGATGAAAGATAATTATGAAGAGTCAATCAAATACTTTACAGAATCAATAAACCATTCCAAAGAAAAACCGAACGATATCACATACTATTCCCGTGGGTATTCTTATTATGTGTTAGGTGATTTTGTTCAGGCAAATAAAGATTTCTTATTAACACTAAAATTAAATCCGTCAAACACAGAGGCACAGTCATATCGTCAACTCGCACTGGTTAACTTAAAAAAACAGAAATCAGAAAACAAGGTTAAAAATCTTGATACTTTTATAAAACTTAAAAGCCCGAATAAAAGCACCAAATAAAATCGCCAAATATAACCGAATAGTTAAAGTTTATTCGGTTAACATTCGGTAAAATTCGGTTGCTATTCGGGTAGAAGCGGGGAGCGAATAATTATGCCACTTTTTAATTACAAAGTACGACTACCATCAGGTGCTGAGACAGCAGGCACAATAGATGCAACAGACCAGACAACCGCAATCAACAAGTTAAGGGCACAGCGGGTGATTCTTTTAGAAATCCATATTGCCAAAAAAAATCCGCTTGATACATTAAAAAAACTCAACCCGCTGAAACCACATACTACCGCAAAAGACCTTGTGCTGTTTTCACGACAACTTTCAACACTTGTATCAGCAGGTGTACCGATTGTTCAAGGACTTACAATACTTGGCGACCAGGTTGAGAATCCAGCATTCAAAAAAGTGGTGAATAGCGTTACCGATGATATTAAAGCCGGTATATCTATTGCAGACGCTATGAAAAAACAGCCGGATGCATTTTCAGAATTGTATGTCTCTATGATAAAAGCAGGTGAAGTCGGCGGTATTTTAGATGTGATTTTAGAACGGCTTTCTGCATATTTAGAAGCAGCAGATGCGCTTCGTGGCAAAGTAAAAGGTGCGCTGGTATATCCCGCAGTTGTCGCCATTATAGCAACGGCTGTTACAATCTTTTTGCTTGTTGGTGTAATACCTACATTCCAAGAAATATTCACAAGTTTCGGTGCGGAACTGCCAGGACCAACTAAAGTGTTAATTATGATTTCCAACTTTTTAAGGCATTCACTTATTTTTTTGATACTCGGTGTGATTGCAGTAATTGTTGGGATTATGCAGTACTATAAAACCGAAAAAGGTAAATTCCTGATGGATACATATTTCCTGAAACTGCCGCTTTTCGGGGTACTCTTACGAAAAGTAGCAGTTGCCAAATTCACAAGAACGCTCGGCACATTGGTAAAATCAGGTGTGCCTATATTACAGGCGTTAGATACTGTAGCACAGACATCAGGCAACAAGGTTATAGAGAAGGCAATTTTGCAGGCAAAGGAGTCAATCCGGGAAGGTGAAAAAATAGCCGACCCGCTAAAAAAATCACAGGTATTCCCACCAATGGTTACCCAGATGATTTCAGTCGGTGAAGAGACGGGAAACCTTGATACGATGCTTACTAAAATTGCTGATTTTTACGACCAGGAAGTAGATGTCGCAGTAAAAGGGCTTACATCTATGATAGAACCGATAGTTATCTGCGTAATGGGTGTTGTGATTGGTGCGATTGTTATAGCGATGTTTATGCCGATGTTCTCGTTAGGCGGCCTGGCTGGCAAAGCAGGATAAAAAAAAGACAGATAAGAGATAGAAGATAGTGGATAATAGTGGGTGTGTCAAAAATCACATAATGGAAATGTCACTCCCACAAAAGTGGGAATCTATCAGATTTACCGACGAGCTTTTTATTCGCGATAATTCGCGATGTCTGACCCTTGTTTGCAAAAAATTCGCATGTTTAAAAAAGGACTTGACAAAATAACAATAATTTGTTATGATTATATTAGGTCGATGTAGTCCCAATAGTCATTGGGATGAAAACCAATTCACGGATTTATTCGGGATAATTCGGGATAACATTCGTGAGTATTCGTGATTAAGAAAAAGGGGGTGAAAAACAATGAAAAAGGTAAAAAAAGGGTTTACCCTTATTGAACTGATGATTGTGGTCGCTATTATAGGTATATTGGCAGCAATCGCAATCCCTAAATTCGCAGACCTCATCAGGAAGTCAAAAGAGGGTGCAACCAAAGGTTCACTTGGAGCAATCCGTTCTGCACTCACCATTTACTATGGTGAGCAAGAAGGCATTTATCCTTATTCAGATTTAGCAAATAACGATGGTACTGAAGTTGCTGAAGGTGCGACAACAACTACTTTCAATAATACAACAGGACCATTTGTGACAAAGTATCTGGATAAATTGCCATCAGTGAAACTTGGTATTACTGCACTTTCTGATACTACCACTACTATTTTTGGAACAAGTATTCAAACAACAGGTGTGAATGTTGATGCTAATCAGGGAAGATGGTGGTATAGAGGTGCTACACTTGGTGAAATGCATGTACTGTGCTCTCTGTATGATTCGAGAGTCACATATATCACATCATGGTAAGTAAGGGTAGACCGTTTTATGTGAAAAGTCCCCCGATATAATTGGGGGACTTTTTTTATTCGTTGATTTCGTATTAAATTTATGATATAATCATACTTGTATGAAAAAAATAGTTCTGGTTTTTTTATTAGTTATAACTGTATTAAATACCCTGAATTATAGAAAATTCTTGAAAGAAAAAGTACTACATGACCTGGTAGATTTTTATGTCTATTACGAGACAACAATAGATTTTTTCAGTTATAAGATATCCCCGTATTTTGCTGTTCAACCAAATGTTAAGGGTAAAACACGGTATTTTATTTATCCACCAACGTTTTTGGTTCTTTTTATGCCAGTTACCTTATTCCCGATAAATATATCAGCAAAAATTTGGATACTGTTAAATATGTTCATATTTTTTTTTGTAAGTTGGTGGTTTGTTGCAAAAATACTCGGGCTGACTAATAAACTACTGTTATTCCTTATACTTTATAACTTCAATCCGTTCTTTCTCTGCCTTTTTATCGGACAAATTGATATAGTAATACTGTTTTTTGTATATCTCGCATTTTATCTAATCAGTAAAAACAAACAAAATTCGATTGGTATTATTGTTGGGTTTCTGACGCTTATCAAACTTACGCCGATTATTTTTTCAGTATATTTTTTATTCAAACGAAACTTAAAAGCGATTATACTGATGTTATTCACTGTCTCTATTTTTTTAATCTTTTCTGTTTTGATTATACCGGTTGAACTTTATTCACATTTTTTAACTGCATTATCAACTGTGAGCCAGAACTCAGATAGATACATAATGCCGTTAAGTAAGAGTGTTTTTGCACTATTGGGAAGAATGTTTTTGGATAACAGAGTCGCTGCTGCGTTGATTATTAATTCAGCTTTCTTGTTTTATATTCTGTATTTTTTGGTATTTGCTATTTTGTTAGCGGTAATTTTTGTACAACTAAAAAAACTTGATAATTTAGCGATTTTTGCACTTGTGATTTTAGTATCTGTAATTATTCTGCCTAACGCTCTTCTCTATTCTATGGTTCTTACAATTCCGGCAATTCTAATTTTTTATAAAAATATTAAAACAACTGCTGGCTTCTTGCTTTTCTGTCTGATATATTTTTCTGTAACATTTCATTATTCACTTTATTTTACTGACCCGTTGGGTATCCTTGCTGATTTTATTCCGCTATTAGGTAATGTGCTTTTATTTATTTCAATTGCGATTAATCTCTCTTGACAAAACCAATTTTTTTTGTAAAATAATTTTATATGAAAAAACTCAATCGTGAGCCTTTCGGCTTCACATTGGTTGAACTGATGGTTGTTATTGCAATTGTTGGAACACTCGCTGCTATAGCGGTTCCGCGGTTTGCAGACCTTATGCGAAAAGCAAGAGAAGGCTCTACAAAAGGCAATCTCGGTGTGCTGCGGTCCTGTATCAGAATATATTATGCCAGGAACGAAGGTGAGTTTCCATCAAACCTGGCAGGGCTTACTACACAGTATATTGAAGAACTGCCGCTGACCAGAATCGGCGCCTACGGTCATCCTGATAAAACAGATGAAATGACCGCTACTAACGATATTGATGCTGATACAGGCGGTGGATGGGTTTATCCGGATAGTTCGTCATCTGATTTTGGCAAAGTTTGGGTCAATTGCACACATAAAGATACAAAACAAGAAATAATAAGCACTTGGTAATTGTATATATAAAATTTTTTAAGCCGTCATTACGAGGAGCGTTTAACGACGAAGTAATCTCATGAGATTGCTTCACTTCGTTCGCAATGACACGATTGATGTTAGCAATTTTTACATTTATCATTGGCACTTTTTTCGGCTCGTTTGCGAATGTAGTAATCAGACGGCTGCCTTACGGCAAATCAATTGTAAAACCTGCCTCGCACTGCCCGAAATGTCTTATTCCTATAAGATGGAAAGACAACCTGCCAGTAATCAGTTTCTTGATTTTAGGTGGAAGATGCAGAAACTGTAAAACAAAAATTGCAATTGAATATCCGTCTGTTGAACTTCTGACGGGTCTGTTATTTCTTTTCGGTTATCTGAATTTCTGTATTTCGTTTAATCTTTTAATTTTTCTAATTCTTTCAATTTATTTAATTATTATCTCGTTTATTGACTTGCATTTAAGAATTATTCCTGATATTTTATCTGTCTCGCTTTTGATTTTTGGACTTCTTTCAAGTTTTGTAAATCCGATTGTAAAAAACAATTTTTTTTGTTCTATTGGTGGTGCGATTTTAGGTGCTGGAATTCTCTGGCTTGTTGCAATTATTGGCGCCAGAATCTATAAGAAAGAAGTTATGGGCGGTGGTGATGTAAAACTGCTGGCAGCAGGTGGCAGTTTTTTAGGTGTTCAAAATGTCTTTGTTGCACTGCTAATCGCCTGTTTTATCGGCGGATTGACAGGTTTATTGCTGATGTTAATCGGCATAAAAAAAAGAACCGATTTCATTCCATTCGGACCTTTCATATCAATCGCATTGTTGATTATATTCTTTTTGAGACCACAAAATGTTTTCTAACGGATAAAATCAAACACACAAGATAACCTAATATCAAACTCCAATGTCGTATGAAATCGCCAGATAAAACAGATGGTACAACATTATTAAGTATTGGGTTCAATTCAAATTGATTCAGATGGATATTCGTTAAAACAACCGAAAAAATAATCAAAAACGAAAAGACAACAAAACAAGCCAACAGCAATTTTGTCGTTACAAAACCAGCAAACACAATAAAAAATGGTAACATCGGCACTAAAATCCGCGGACCTACTATTGTGCCACCACAAGGACTCCAGTATGAAGCACCAAGAATAAAAAAATATATCACAATCGCTGAAAACAAAATAAACTCTTGCCTGAAATTTTTGTAAAATTTCTTGATCCCAAAAAAAGTTAATACCAACCAAGGCGAGTAAAAAAATAAACCACGATACGGACTTACAGTTATCTGATAAAAATTTGAAAAACTAAACCGACTTATTCCAAATAAACCTTTTGACATCTCTGTATTAAAACTTTTCCAGAATTCATAACAATACCCAATAGTGAAAAAATTATCAAAACATATTTTGTTATAAACCATATTAAGCAGAATAAACGGTATTATAGATATAACAAAAATCCCAGTTTGTCGGCGGTTTGTAAAGAAGATATAAACAAAAATAAAAAAAATAACTGGCAACACTGTATACTCCGAAATAATCGCCAGCCCACATATCAACCCAGAAAGAAAGTACTTTTTTTTGTTATATACAAAATAAAAAGAAATGAATACAAGACAAGATACCAGTTGATATGGATAAAAGACAAGCGAAAACGGGAATGCGAGTGTTGCAAGCGAATATCCGAGAATAACAATTTTTGCAGTTGTTTCATTAACATTTAATTGGCATAAAAACTTATAGAGATAAAAAACAAGGATTATCGTCGGGATTGCAGAAAATATGAAACTTAACACCTGCCTGACAACAGGCGAAGGTGATGATGGCAACCCTGCAAATTTCAATACTGCAAAAACAGGTACAGCAATCAACGAGATACCAGGCGCTTTATCACAAAAATAGTGCCCGTTATAAAACGCTTTGTCAATCGTATAGGTATGATAGTTGTCTATATTGAAAGTGTGGTAATTAACAATTGAATATGTTAATGCGAGCCGGCTTCGTTCGTTAACATCAGAAAAAGGTTGATAAAAAAGTAAATACGAAACCAAGAGAATAAAAAAAATTGTTTTATCATTTTGCATTTCTTATTTACTTCCCATCCATAAAACGATTAAGAAATCAGGATCACTGCCAGTAGGAAGATGGTCAGCATTTTCATTACGTGGTATAAACGAAAAGCCCTCTTTATCAGGTTTATATTTTTCTTTCCAAGCAGGTTCCCATATATTATATATACGCGGCTCAAAAGTTGAAGTGGCAAGATTGGCACCGTTATCTATTCCTTTGGGTCCCATACAGACAATCGCAGGCAGTATATTAGTAAAGTCTGCTGAATTTCTAAACAGATACCTGTGTTTCCATGGGTCATTAGGACATTTACTAATATAAGGCCCACCTGCTTTAGAGTTTGGTAAGCCGTTATACGCATTTAGATTCCTTATCAGATAATCTTCCCACGGAATCATAGTATTTCCATTCGGGGCAGCAAGATTACCTGTCCCGCCAGTAACAGCATACCCTAAAGCTCCATTAGCCCAAACAGTCTCTGTAGAATCTAGCGGTGGAAAACAGCCGACATCTATATAGAACTCTTTGAGTGCGATTGCTAATGCTTTCATCTGTCCTTTTGCCTGTTCTATTTTTATTTTTTGTAAAATCCCGCCCATCTTGGTTACAGAAATACCAAGCAGAATAGCGATGACTGCAACAGCAATCATCAGTTCAATCAGTGTGAAGCCAAAATTAGCGCGATTAAATTTTTTCATCTTTGTATTATCACATTGTCGCTAATATGATATTCATATTATCGCTAATGTGATACTCATATTATCGCTAATGTGATACTTAATTTTTTAAAAAAACTGTTAAAATCAAAACAAAACTTTAGTCAGTTTTATAAAATCATTTATTGAAACCATTTCTGCCCGTGCAGAAGGTGAAATACCTGACTGTAAAAGTTTTTTTAATAAAATATCCCTGCCAACTTTAAGTTCAATAGCGAGCGAGTTTAATATCGTTTTACGCCTGTGTAAAAAAGCCGATTTAACAACTCTAAAAAAATTCTTTTCATTATTCTTTGTAACAAGCGGTTTTTTGAGCCGTGTAAGTTTTATTACAGTTGATGTAACTTCAGGTTGAGGTTTGAAACAACTGCTTGGTATCTCAACCAATTTTTCAATCTTACAAAATAATTGAGATGCAACAGATAAAATACCGTAGTCAGTTGTACCATGCTGTGCTTTTATCCGGTTGGCAACCTCTTTTTGAATTGTAAAAACCGCCAGTTCCCAATTATTCAGATGCAGAATTTTATGGATAATTGCAGTTGCAATATAGTACGGCAGGTTTGCAACAAATTTCAGTTTTCGTTTTTTCGGAACCCGCCATCTTAAAAAATCTGTATTGACAATTTTTATCCCGTAAAATTTTTTAGCAAGTTTAGCCGCAAGAATTTTATCAATTTCAACTGCAATTATTTTTTTGGGAGACAAAAATTTTTTAAGTTCTGCTGTTAAAACCCCATCTCCAGCACCTATTTCTATAATTGTGTCAGATGGCAGAATATTTAAGGAATTAACTATTTTTCGGGCGATATTTTTATCAATCAGAAAGTGCTGTCCAATGCATGCTCTCATAATCGCTAAATCGCGTTATTCTAACTCAGTATTCCAGTAAATAGTATCAATAAACTTCTGCCACGATGCTTTAAGTTTTATACCTGTTTTAAGACACAGTGAGATAGGTCCTTTCCATTCAGGTTTGGATGGTATAACCCGTAGTCTCATTCCTGCTTCAGCAGGTGTCCGATTCGCTTTCTTGAGATTGCAGGTAATACAAGCGATAACAACATTCAGCCAATCAGTTGTACCACCACGACTTACCGGAATCACATGTTCAAGATTGAGTTCGCTGGTAGGTTTCTTCTTGCCACAATAACAGCATCTATATTTGTAATGTTCGTAAATGTTTTTTCGTGTAAATTTTATATCCATCGGTGGAAGTTCATCGTAGAATTTCAAAAGGATGACTTCCGGAATTGCAATCTTAAACGATGGTGTATGGACAAAACCAGCTGGATGTTCTTTTATATACTGTGAAATATCCTTCCAGTCACTAAAAGAATATGTTTTATAACTACTATCAACAACACTGGCATGGTCAACATAAACAAGCGAGAGTGCTTTTTGCCATGTTGTTATATGAATCGCATAAAATTTTTTGTTTAATACTAAAACATCAGACATATTAGAATCAATTAAAAATGTAAAATGTAAAATGTAAAATTGTGGTAGAAAGCATTTTTAATTGCCTTCTGTCAAGAAAGCAGCAAGTTTTATCGCTTCTATCATTGCTGAAGGATTCGCAATACCTTTACCTGCAATATCGTAAGCAGTACCATGCCCTGGCGAAGTTCGTATAAAAGGAAGCCCGACAGTTACATTTACTATCTTATCAGGTTGTAAAATCTTTAGCGGCAGCATCGCTTGGTCGTGATACATACAGACAATCAAATCCGAGTTTTTTGATAAGAATGCGATTTCTGGATTTACCGGTCCTGTTACATTAAACCCATTTTTTTTAAGAATTTGTATCGCAGGAATTATTTTCTGCTTTTCATCATTACCAATCAATCCATTATCAGCACAGTGTGGATTCAATCCGCAAATGACTATTTTAGGATTTTTTATTCTAAAAAATTGCTTTATAAAATCACAAACATATATTGTAGTTTCAGCAATTTTTTTTGTACTTATATTTTTTGATACATCTTTCAGTGGGATATGTCTTGTTAGTAACAGCACCTTTATATTGTCCGCAACCATCAGCATTTCAACATTTTTTAGTCCGAATCTATTCGCAAGAAATTCGGTATGCCCGCCTATTCTTCCAAATGCTGATTTAGAAACTGGCGCTGTAATTATTGCATCTGCTTCGCCATTTTTCACAAGTTCTACTGCTTTATTCAAAAACGAAACTGCAGCCACATCGCTTTTTTTAGAATGCTTTCCAGGAACAAAATTTTTTGAACTGCCAATTACAACCGGGTTACAGATTTTAAGAACTGATTTTTGTGAAACCGTTTTTTTTACGATTTCCGGACCTATACCCGCCGGGTCGCCAACAGTAATAACAATGGTAGGTTTTGACATTTCATTTTATATCGCTTGTTGAAATGTTTGATTTATCTCTAATACTTTTTATGTAATTCTCATAATGCTGTTGTCTCTTTTCCATTACCAGATATTTCTCAAGATTATTTTTAACCTGAGAATATGTTCTTTTTTGTTTTGCCTGTTTCGCTTCAACTTTCAATATATGATAGCCGAATTCCGTCTCAAAAAAATCAGAAATTTCACCAACAGGTGTCTTGAACGCAGCATCTTCAAAGTTTTTGACCATCATACCACGCACAATGAACCCGAGGTCGCCACCATTTTGGGCGCTTCCGGGGTCTTCCGAGTATTCTTCAGCGAGTTTCGCAAAATCATCACCTTTTTTCAGTTTCTGTTGAATTTCTTTTATCTTATTCAACGCCTGTGATCTGTCTTTTGTTGATGCATTCTTATCAACACGAATGAGTATATGTTTGACTGAAACCTTTTCCGGCTCGTCTAATTTATCCTTGTTTTTTTCATAATAATTTTTTAACTCGTCTTCTAACGGCGGAGTCACCTTAGAAACAACTTCACTATCTATCAGTTTGTTAACCATAATATCTTCTCTGATTTTATCACGAAATTGAGTCATCGTAAGGTTCTGTTTTCTCATTTCTGCCTGAAATTCTGCCTCCGCTTCCGTCGGTGTAAGCAGTTTCCCGTTTTTTTGCTTAAACCGTTCTTTGACTATTTCAATACCGTTTTCTATTTCTCGTTTATTAACTTTTATATTCTTCTTTTTCGCTTCCTGTAAAAGCAATTTCTGGTCAATCATCTGATTAAGCAGTTCCTTCTTTATCTCATCAATTTTTTTATCAAGTTCTTCTTTTGAGATTACTTCGCTATAGTTTTTATTCAGCTGCTCTATAACGGGATTAACAACTTCGTCGTAATCCTTTTGTAAAATTACTTCATCGTTGACTTTGGCAATCGTTTTATTAACTACCGCAGCAGAAAGGCAGGAAAAATAAGAAAATATGAAAATATAGAAATATAGAAATAAGTATTTTATTGTATTCCCTTGTTTCCATATTCCCTTGTTTCCATATTCCCTTGTTTCCATATTTTGTGTCTGTTCTGTATTCTTCATTTTTGCTCCTTGTATGATGAAGTTAGGTAACCCTGAACTTCTTAATACACCTCCCTATAAAAGACCGGTTTCTATTTCTGGTTAAGATAATTAACGAGATACTTGACAAACTGACGAATACTATTCAGTTGCTCTAATTTAATGTACAGGAATTTCAAACAATGACCACCAAGAATCAGTAAATGGTTACATTGCTAGCCATTTAGCCATCTAACCATTTAACCATTTAACTTGGGGTTCACTAATAGTTCATAATTTATTGTCGGCTTATACTTTTTGGAAAGCCCGTCCAAGTATCTGTCAAGTTTTTCTTTTTGCAGGATTTCTTTTATCTCCAGTTCAGAATCTTCAAGTTTCTGCGGTTTGAGTTGTTTTCTGTCTGTAAGTTTAATTATATGATAGCCAAGCGGTGTTTTTACAATATTGGAAATATCACCAACTTTTTTAAGTCTAAATGCAGCATCTTCAAACTCTTTCACATACTGTCGTTTTCGGAAAAAGCCGAGTTCGCCACCTTTTTCAGCAGTCATTTTATCTACTGAATGTTCTTTTGCAAGTTTAGCAAATTCCTCGCCTTTTTTTAGCCGAGTAAGCAATCGTGCAGCATCATCTTCAGTTGCTAATAGTATATGACTCACTTTTAGTTCAGTTGGCTTTTCAAATTCTTCCTTATGCTTTTCGTAATAGTTGCTGACATCGCTATCGCCAAGAATAACTTTTTCTTTCAATAACTCATTCACGACTATCTCATTTTTCAATTTTTCGTAATTATCTTTAAGCCGTTTTTCAAGTTCAGCAAGCTGTTTCTTAACAGCGGGACGTTTGGCAATACCTTCCTTTCTGGCAGCAACCGAAACCATTTTTTCTTTTACCATCGCATCAAGATACTGTTTGCGTCCTGTATCGGTGGCTAAATAATCCTGAAGTTGATACGGCGCATTATCCAATAATTTCTGGAATTCTTCAAGTGTAATTTTTTCACCATCTATTTTTGCTAGAATCAGTTCCGATTTTTTTGTACACCCGATAAAAGCAGGTAGAAGGTAAAAGATAAAAGGTAAAAGGTAAAACCATATCCTTGCTCTGCGTTGGTTTTGCGTCTTGTTCTGCGTCTGTTTTGCGTTATTCATTTCACCCCCAATGTTTTTATTATACATAATTATTGAAAAGATTGCAATAGTTTTTTAACAAAAATAATTTTTTCTTTTTGTGAGTAATCCTTATTCCCCCCCTTCCCCCCCTTAAAAAAAATCTCTATTAAATCGGTTTGACCAAATTTGAAATTCAATTTGTTGTTTTTTAAGACGGCTATGATTTTTGACGGCTCTACAGATGTATCTATAGAAAACTTTATCAAAATGGATTCTGTGGTGGTAGAAGATGTAGTAGCGATTTTCAAGATTTTGAGTTGTTTGGCAACCAGCCGAATGCTGCCTATCTCTAACAGGTTCTCAACCTCAACTGGCATTTTGCCAAAACGGTCTGCTAATTCTATTGCAAGTTCGTTGAGTTCTTTGGGAGCACTGGCTGTTAAAATCCGTTTGTAAAACCCAATTCGTTGTAATTCGTTATCTATATATGTTTTTGGAATAACAGCATCAACAAAAATATCTATTTCAGGATTTGGTTCTTCTTTAGTCGGTAGACCTTTAATCTCGTTTGAATGTTTTTCTAAAAGCCGTAAGTACATATCAAAACCGATAGAATCAATATAGCCGTGTTGGCGTTTGCCTAATAGTTCACCGGCACCACGAATCTGTAAGTCCTTCAATGCCAGCCTAAAACCGGAACCAAGTTTTGTAAAGTCAGTTATTGCAGAAAGTCGTTTGTCTGCATCTTCGGTTAAACAATCTTTTCTGTAAAACAGATAACAGTATGCTTTAATTTTAGACCGCCCGACACGACCTCGGAGTTGATAAAGTTGCCCAAGCCCGAATCTGTGAGTATCTTCAACTATGATTGTGTTGACATTTGGAATATCAAGACCTGCTTCTATAATAGTGGTAGAGATAAGGCAATCAAATTCTTTTTGCAAGAATTTTAGCATTTTGGATTCAATTTCTTTTGATGACATTTTACCGTGTATAAAATCAAACCTTACCAGTGGCAGTTGGCGTTTAAAATGGTTTAAGCAACTTTCTATTGTCTCAATTCTGTTATGGATATAAAATACCTGACCACCACGCGAAATTTCATACATTAATGCATTTGCGATTGTTTTTTCATTATATTCTAAAAGAGTGGTTTCAACTTCCTGGCGACCTGCAGGTGGCGTTTCAATAGTTGACATATTTTTTATGCCGGAAAGCGCCAGAGAAAGTGTACGCGGTATCGGTGTAGCAGTCAAATACAGAACATCCACATTTTTTTTTAGCGATTTGATTTTTTCTTTATCTGCAACACCAAACCGATGTTCATCATCTATTATCAGAAGCCCGAGATTGTTGAATTTCACATCATTACTTAAAAGCCGATGTGTGCCGATAATAATATCTATTCTACCATCTGATATGTTTCTGACGATTGTTTTCTGCTGGTTTTTTGTTTTGAATCTGGATAGCGTTTCTATTTTTACCGGCCAATCTGCGAACCTATCTGAAAATGTTTGTTCGTGCTGTTGAACAAGAACTGTCGTTGGTGCAATCAGACAAACCTGCCGACCGCTCAAAACCGATTTTAAACTAGCACGCATTGCAACCTCTGTTTTGCCAAAACCGGTATCACCAAAAACACAGCGTTCCATCGGGCTTGGAGATACCATATCGTTTTTAATATCTTCAATTACTTTCTGCTGGTCTGGTGTTTCGGTATAAACGAACTCGGCTTCAAATTTTTTTTCATATTCAGAATCGGCAATAAACGGCTCGCGTTTAAGGTCTAATCGTTCAGCATAAACCTGTAAAAGTTGCTGTGCCAACTTTCTGGCATTTTCATCAGCAACCGCTTTGGTTCTTTCCCAAATGGTGCTGTCTAACGAATTTATTTTAGGTAATTTGTTGCTGATAGAAAAGTATTTCTGGATACGGTGAAAATCTGTTATTGAGACAAAAAGTTTGTCATTGTCCGCATATAGAATAGAAATATATTCAGCAGTAAACCCACCCGCAGTTAGTGTTTTGAGTCCATCGTAAATCCCAATCCCGTATTTTTCGTGAACAACGAAATCACCTGGCTTTATATCGGATAGTGTTTCTATTGGCTCGCCTAATTTCTTGAAAAATTTTGGTGGTCGGATTTTCAGTTTGTATCTTGAAAAAAGTTCGTTGGTTGTTATAAAAACAATACGGTCTGCGTCAACTACAAAACCTGATGAAAGCGAGCCTGTAAAAATTGAGTTTTCATACTGCTTACCCAAAAGTTCAGCAAGATGTTGTTTCTCGCCTGTATTATTGGCTACTATAAAAACATGGAAGTCATCATTCTGCCACTGTTTGTATTGATGTTTAAAAACTTCAATATCACCATTAAACTCTGAAACAGGCAGGTATGGAACTATATCTTTTTCGCCTAAAGTCCGAAATTTGTTTTTGGGCATTTGTTTAAAAATACTAGTTTCTGCTTTCTCTTTTGCAGGCAGTATTTCAACTTCGTTTATCTCTGAAATTGAACGCTGGCTAGCAGCATCAAAATTTTTTATTGACTCAACTGTATTTATATTAAACACAAATCTGACTGGCAAATTTGAAGTTATCTGCCAAATATCAATTATTTCGCCTCTGACGGCAAACTCGCCGGTTTCTGTTACTATTTCAACTCGTTCATAACCATTTTCAGTTATTTGTGAAATCAGCAAATTGCGATTGATTATATCATTTTTTTTAATTTTTAGTATTGATTTTTTAAAATTGCCGATTGAAAATGTTTTTTTGTGTACTGCACCAACTGTTGTACAGAGACAGAACTTTTTGTCTGCCAAAATTTGTGAGAGTGCTTTGATTCTCAATGAAATATCGTTTTCAGGCAAAATAATAATTTCCGGGATTGGTTGCTTTAATATCGTAGAAACTGTTAAAATATCGTCGGCAATATCAACTGCATTTTCATCAGTTTTCATCTGGATAATCATATTTTTGTAAATATAATTGCTTTTTACAACTGAATATGCTAACGCACCAGAAAGCTCAAGCGGATTCATTATTATTTCCTGATATAATGTTCACTACAGAGAGACGCAAAGGCTACAGAGAATCTAAATAATTTTTTTATCCTGTCTGCCTCTGTGTTCTCTGCGTTAATTTCGCAACACATTCAATATGCGCTGTTTGTGGAAACATATCAATCGGCTGAATTTCTGAGAGTTGATATTTTTTAGAAAGTATTTTTATATCCCGTGAAAGTATTGCGGGATTACAAGAAACATAAATAATTTTATTAGGTAACAAATCAAGAATTATTTTTAAAACTTCTGCAGAACAGCCTGTTCGGGGTGGATCTAAAATTACAGTACTGTTTTTTGGAAAATCTGTTTTTTTCAGAATATAATCAGCATTACTACAAATAAATACCGCGTTTTTTATATTGTTAATTCTCGTATTTCTAACCGCATCAGAAATAGCAGATGAAACCTTTTCAATCCCTGTAATTTTTTGGCAATATGGCCCAAGATAAAGTGTTATACCACCACAACCGCAGTAAATATCTATTATATTTTCATCACCTTTAAGATGACAGATTTTTTTTATTAGTTCATAAAGTTTTAGTGTCTGATAGGTGTTGATTTGGAAAAACGAAGCAGGCGAAATTTCAAAAATTATATCGCCAATTTTTTCTCTTATTGTATTTCTACCAAAAAGTTTATAATTCTTGTTGCCTAAAATTACATTGGTTTTATGCGGGTTTATATTCTGATAAACTGAAACAATGTTTGTGAACTTTTTTGTAATTCTACTAATGATTTCTTTTGTATTCGGCATAGAATTGGTTTTTGTGACGAAAATAATCATAAATTCATTAAATACAAAAGATTGCCGTAAAACTATATGTCGTAAAACACCAATATGTCTGTTTTCATTATACGGCTGAATTCTGAATTCATTTATTAAATTTCGTATTTCTTTTATTATTTTATTCGCTTCTGTGGTTTGTAAAAAACAGTTTTTTATGTCAACAATGCGATGTGACTGCGGCTGGAAAAATCCCATAATTATATTGCCTGTTTTTCCACCAATCGGTATTTGAATTTTATTTCTATATCTAAAAGGATTTTCAGCAGGGAGTGTTTCGTTAACTCTTATATCAAAAAAATCTTGAACAATTTTCGTTTTAATATCAAGTTGCTTTTCGTATTTTATCATTTGAAAATTACAGCCACCACAGTAAAGGCAGTGAGAAGTGAGAAGTGAGAAGTGAGAAGAACAAACGGGAATAATTCTGAATGGTGATGGCAAGATAATTTTAGAAATTTTTGCACGGGCAAAGTTTTTTTTTACTTCTGCTATTTTGACAAGTAGTTTGTCCTGAGGAACAGAATACGGAACCATTACAACAATGTTTTTATACTTACCAATACCATCTCCACCAGTAATAATTTTTTGTATTGTGATTTCTATTTGTTGTCCGTATTTAATCATTTACAATTGTTAGATGGCTTATACTAATTTTAATACTATTTCTTTCTTGAACTAACTGGTATCAGTTTTTCTAAATATAGATATCTTTTCACCTTCTTTGTAGATGTTTTGATTAATTCTTCAGGATAGATTTTGAATCCTGAAATCTGCTTGTAAGCAGGAAGCGTGGAATTTATCTTTTTTACTTCATTGCTGATAAGTGCTTCTATTTGCTCTTCAGTAGCCAATTCTTTATTTATTGTTTTACTGTGCATATTTATAGTTTCATAATCAGGCACAATTATTGCATATATCTTTTCACCTCTATCTTTCTCAGACACAGGCATCCCATAAACCATTGATTCCAAAATAAAATCGGATGAGTTTATTTTGAATTCTAATTCTTCAGGATAAACATTTTTGCCACCTTGTGTAACTATTACATTTTTCTTTCTGCCTGTGATATACAAAAATCCAATTTTATCTTTGTATCCAAGATCACCAGTATACAGCCATCCATCTCGTAAAATCTCGTCTGTCTCTTCAGTATTTTTATAATATCCTTTCATCACTACAGGTCCTTTAACCAAAATTTCACCAATACCTTGTTCGGTTGGTTTATCAATTTTAATCTCTATCTCTGGCAATGGTAATCCAACTGAGTAATAATTGATATATTCTAATGTGCTCACCGCCACAACAGGCGAGGTTTCTGTTAGTCCATAACCTTGCAAAATTGTAAGCCCTAAATTATCAAATGCTTCTGCAATATCCGCTCTCAACGGTCCTCCACCACTTACAAAAACTCTTACTGATGAAAGCCCTGCTTTTTTTCGTAAATCCTCAAATACAGTACGCCCTATTTTTTTATTGATAAGTTTTTTTGTTATATTTACTATACCCATACTTGACTTAAAAAGTAGTTGTATTGGTAATGGTTTTTCTTTAATACCTTTCATAATACCGTAATAAAATTTTTCAAATAAAAGCGGGACTCCGAGCATAACTGTAACTTTTGTTTCTTTTATATTATCAATAAGGTTTTTGGATTTCAAACTTTCAGCATATGTGATTGATGCACCATTATAAAGTGGAGTAATAAATCCACAGGTGCATTCAAAAGAGTGATGAATTGGCAGTACAGATAGAAAATTGTCATTCTCATCAAAATAAATCATCTGGCTTGATAGTTCTACATCTGAAATTATATTTTTCTGGGTAAGCATTACGCCTTTAGCAATGCCTGTTGTCCCTGATGTGTATAAAATAGCAATGACATCGTCAGGCTCGGTTTTATGGTGAATATGTATATTTGACTCTTCGCCAATTTTTAAGAATTTATTTAACGAAATAGTATTTTGTTCTTCATCAATATGGTCAAAACATATAATCTTTGTTAAATTTTTGACACTGTCAAAAATTTCTGTAATATTATCAAGATATTTTGTAGATGTAAATACAACTTTTGTTTCTGAATGATTAAGTATATATTCAAGTTCGGCTATACTTAACTGAACATCAAGTGGAATAATCACTCCGCCTGCTTTAGAAATCCCTAAATATGCCATACCCCATTCAGGTCTATTCTCGCTATAAACTGCTGCCTTCTCACCGTGCTGAAAACCAATTTTAATTAGTGCGCTTGCGATATTATTCAGATTATTCCATAAATCTTGATATGTATATTTTTGATAAATCCCATCAACTTTTATTTGCATCACAATTTTTTTGCTAAATTTCTTGCAACTGTTCTCAACCATTTCCAAAACGGTTTTATATCCAACTTTATCTCTGATAATATAATCTTTTGCTGTTAGCATCTACCGTTCTTCCCATATACCCGGTATTTTATAGTTACAAAATTTGCAGCACCCATTTACTATGTTGTTTTCCAATATCTGAAAATGAATTCTGTGAATCAACTGCTTTTTACAATTAGGACAGTATGTGGAATTATATTTGTGTCCTGGAACATTTCCGATAAAAACATAATTAAGCCCTGTTTCCTTAGCAATCTTATGTGCTTCTTCAAGCGTTTCTAATGGTGTTGTTGGAAGATTGGTTAATTTATAAGCGGGTGAAAACCTGTTAAAATGCAGTGGCACATCACAGCCTAAATTTTGTTTAATCCATAAACACATTTTTTTTATATCTTCAAAATTATCATTTAATTTTGGAATTACAAGATTGACAATCTCCAAATGTTTGCCTGATTCTTTAATAATTTTTATTGTATTAAGAATATGCGATAAAGTTATTTCTTGTGCTACGGCTTTAGAATAAAACTTTTGGTTAAATCCTTTAAGGTCAACAGTTATAGAATCTACATATCTCAAAAGTTCATTTAATGGTTCTGGATTTATAATCCCACAAGTATGTACTACTGTCAAAATATTTTGCTGTTTTGCTAATTTACAAATATCTAACATATACTCATAAAACACAGTTGGTTCGGAATATGTAAATGAGATACCTTCACATTTGTGCTGTTTTGCTAATTTTACAAACTCATCAGGTTGCAAATAAATAGAATTTACTTCTTCAGGTTTTTGTTGTGATATCTGCCAATTATGACAGAAATTACATCGCATAGAACATCCAGCAGTTGCAATACAGAGAATTTCACAGCCGGGATATGCATGGAATACAGGCTCTTTTTCTATTGGGTCAATATTGACAGCACAAGGCTGACTGTAAACTAATGAGTATAATATTCCATCACGATTTTCTCGTGTGGTACAAAAACCACGTCTGTTTGGAGCGATTTTACATCTTCTAAAACAAAGTTGACAGTTTACATAGTTATTATCAAGTTTTTTATAATACATCGCTTGTTTATTGATAACTTTCGGTGATGCTTTTGTAATAGTATCCTTTTCTTTTGCTAAACAAAAAATTTCATTTTGTAATTTCATATTCTTTAACCCACCTTGTTTAATCCATAATATGATTAAAATTAAAGCACACAAAAATAGAAGTGCTTTGAAAATCCGTAAAGTTATTTTCCACATAATATCGTTTTTAGTTTCTTAGGTGGTTTCAATCCGAACATAACAAGTGTAATTATCCCAATACATATTGTCGGAATAATTACAATCATTGGCGGCACATCAGGATAAACGAGTTTTTCAATATTATAAATAATAAATGAACCTGTATAGGTAATATTACCGGATTTTGTTTTAAAATAATTTTCTAAAACTGTAAGCGGACAGTATTTTTCAGTAATCTCTAAATATGCTGTATAAAGTATACTTAACAAATGGATTATCCTTAACAAAAAATTATTACAAAATTTTTTCCACGAAAATACTGTAAGTGCAAACCCTAAAATTATGAATAGTATCCATAAAAAATGTAAAAATATAACCACATCAGCAAGAATCTTATATCCCATTTTTTTATCTTGCTTTATTTTCTGTACGAGGCACCCAACCGAGTTTCCAGGACGCAAACCTGTTTAAAAGATTCCTAGCTTTGCTTCTTAAAATTCTCAGTTGTGTATTCTTGCATTCCCATTCACCAAGAATTTGTTTTACAACAAGTTCACTATCGCCGTATATTTCTAACTCAATTTTGTCAGTTTTCTTAAATGCACTTAATGCACGAATCAACCCGTAATACTCTGCTTGTGGCACCGTTGTTTCAGTCGGTAATTTTACAGTTTCTTCTTTTTGCTTGCCACTCATCTCATCAATAAGTACATAACTGCAACTTACACCTTCAGGTGTTTTATTACCATCAAAATATACTATCACTTTTCTTACCATATTTCCTTATCTGCACAAAAGATTCGTAATTATTTTTACCATAACCTCTTTTTCTTTGGGATTACTCTCGGCAATCAACAAAGCCAAAACCGCAAGGGCATTATCATTGATTTTTTTCTCACCGCTATTCTTGTATAAATAATTATTCTGTAGTTTGGCAAATTTTTGCTAATAAATGTTGAAACATATTGTTCATTGACAAAAATGGAATAACCCTGTAAAACAGGGATGCACAAGAAACCTGAACAATTCCTATGAATAGTTAAGTCAAGC
>JBFLWK010000037.1 GCA_040757695.1 Elusimicrobiota bacterium | reverse complement strand
AACGGCCAGCCACCTTCAATATAATGGATACCGAGATTATCAAGTGCAACCGCGATTTTTAGTTTATCTTCAACTGTTAACGAAATCCCTTCACCCTGTGTACCATCTCGTAACGAGGTATCAAACAGTTTTATTTTCATCCAAGTCCAAACCCTCCGTGTAATGCGTTAACCGCTTTATCCGTGTCTTTATTTGATATTACACACGAAATTTTTATTTCTGAAGTAGAAATCATCTGGATATTTATTGCATTATCCGCAAGTATTTTGAACATTTTTGCAGCAACACCCGGATGACTTCGCATTCCAATGCCAACGATTGAAATCTTGGCTACATTCTCGTCGGCAATAATATCGCCACCGCCAAGTTTTTGGGAAACATTTTTTAGAATTGTTATTGCATTTTTTAAGTCATTTTTAGAAACAGTAAACGAAATATCATTATATCCTTCTCGGGCAGCAGATTGAATTATCATATCCACATTGATATTTTTTTTAGCAAGTGCACCAAAAATTTTGGCAGCAATTCCAGGTTTATCCGGTACATCGCAAATAGAAACCTTTGTTTCGTTTTTGTCAAATGCAATACCTGATACTACAACCTCTTCCATATTACCAACCTCCTTAGTTATAACGGTGCCTTTTTCTGTTGAAAATGTTGACCGAACATGTATAGGTACATTAAATTTCTTTGCAACTTCTATTGAGCGTGCCATCATAACCTGGCTGCCTACACCTGCTAATTCCAGCATCTCATCATATGAAATTTTATCAAGTTTCCGTGCATCATTAACCACTCGCGGGTCTGCAGTATAGACACCTTTTACATCTGTATAGATTTCACATATCTTGGATTTCAGTACTGCTGCAAGCGCTACAGCAGTTAAATCGCTACCACCACGACCCAGTGTAGTTATATCATCATTAGGATTTATTCCTTGAAAACCTGCAACAATCACGATTTTGTTTTTTTTCAACTCTTCAATAACTTTTTTTGGTCTTATTTTTTTAATTTTTGCTTTTGTATGAATTCTATCGGCATAAATACCTGCCTGCGGGCCCGTCAGTGAAATTGCATCACAACCATTCTCTTTTATCGCCATAGTTAGCAATGCTATTGATTGCATCTCACCCGTTGCCAGAAGCATATCCATTTCTCTTGGGTCAGGTGTTTCTGTTATGCTTTTTGCTTTTTGTATTAAGTCGTCTGTCAAATCACCAGGTGCAGAAACAACCACAACAACACGGTTTTTTTTTGCTTTCTGTGTTATACGATTTGCGACATTTTTTATCTTTTCAGGTGTTGCTACCGACGAGCCACCAAATTTCATCACAACAAGTTTATCCATATCTATCAATTTAAAATTCTTATGCCTTCATTATCAAAATCAGAAACAATATATTTTGACTCTACATTGTATTTTAAAAATGTTTTTTGCATTGCTTTTCCTATCTTGCTTGCCAACCACTTGCCACTTATCGCTAATATCGTCGGTCCACTTCCAGAAATACAAACACCATAAGCACCGAATTTCTTTGCCGAATTAAAAACATCGTCCATTCCTGGAATAAGTTTTTTTCTGTAGGGCTGATGGAGTTTGTCTTCCATCGCAATTGATAAAAATTCGTATTTTTTTTGGATAATTGCTGAGATAAAAAGCGCTACCCGGCTTGAATTAAAGACAGCGTCTCTGTGCGAAATCATTTTCGGCAAAATCTCTCTTGCCTTGTCTGTTGAAACCTCAAAATCAGGAATACAAAGAACCGCCATTAAATCGGTTGGCATTTTGAATTTTGTATATGTAACATTTTTTCCGGCATAATTACAAACACAGAGCCCACCATAAAAAGCAGGAACGACATTATCAGGATGACCTTCAAGTTCTGTCGCAATTTTTATTATTTCATTATCTGAAAGTTTATCTCCACAAATTTTATTCGCTGCAACAAGTCCACCAACTCTTGCTGCTGCTGATGAACCTAACCCTCTCGCAAGCGGTATTCTGTTTATCATCTTAATTTGTAATTTGTAATCTGTAATTTGTAATTTGTTAAAAATAATTTTTATTGCTTGGCAAACAATATTTCTCTCATTCCTTGGCAGTTGATTTTCACCTTCTCCTTTAACCTCAATTTTAACCTTTAACTTTTGACTTTTAACTTTTATTACTTCTATTTCGTTGTAAAGTTTGAGGGCGGCACCGAGCACATCATATCCTGCACCAAAATTTGCCGTCGTCGCCGGAATCTTAATTTTTATAGAATTATATTGGTTTTTCATTTATCAAAATTTTAAAATTATTATTAGGTAGATTCTTGTCTTAATAAATTTATTGTTTTTTCCTGCGATGTTGTCAGCAGTTTTACATTAAAATTCTTGGCCGTTGTTAGTTTAAGAATTGGGGTTGTTTCAAAAAATTGGTTATCTATTTCCACATTTTTAAGATTACAAAATAAAATCATTTTCAAAAGTCCATCTTTTATATCTTCTGTTGATGGCAACTTATCTTTTTCGCTATGTTTACCCTCTATTAAATATAAACTTTTACCATCATTTTTAATTTCATCCGAAGTAAAATAGTATTCTCCGCCTAAATAGTTTTTTATTGTTATAATCCCTTTTGTGCCGTTTAATTTTTCTTTTGGCTGAATAGTAACACTTTCTCGCAGTTGGGCTTTTTTTGCTAAATTTCTGGATAATTTCATAAAAATATCTTTGCCTTTTTGAAGTTCTTGTATTCTTTTTAATGCTGATTCATTTGAATGCATTACAACCTTAAGTTTTTTTGAAATTATTTGATATGATTGTAATGACTTTTCCGCTATTTCACTTACCTTGTCTATTTGAGACAAATTCCAATGTAATGCATCGGATTGATAACTTAAAATTTCTTTAATTCTATTTTTCAGATAAGCATAATTAAATCTCTGTTCTGTAATTTTATTTTCATAATCCTTGTTTTTTGTCGCATTTTCATAATAAGCAATTATTACATAAATCCCAAGTAAACTCATTAGCGAAATTGTATCCCATTGCAAAAAATCTCTATCGCCGTCTTTGCCTTCATCTTTATAAATCGGAATTATTGTAACTTTTTTACCTGAAAATCTGATCGTATCATAAACTCTCGCATATGGATAAGACCTTGTTCTTTTAGCAGAAACCCACCAACTTACTGCAATTTGACCCTCCGTATTTGTTTTCAGTAAAAAAGAACCATTTTCTGTTATTGCGTCATCCAGATTTTTAAAATCATAGACCTGTAAATCTTTGCATAGAAATGGTTTGTATTTTATTCCGGTTATTTTAGCCGATATGTGCATATTTCTCTTTTCGTATAACAACATTAAATGTATCAGAACTATTATGTAATTGCATTTGTCCTTCAAAACCAAGTTTTTTCTTAATAATTGATATCAGTTTTTCTTTTAATTCTATCCCTATACTATTTCGCCCTAAATCTCTTGCTACTTTCATCGTAGTCCCGCTTCCTGCAAAAGGGTCCAATACAGTTTCGCCTTTATATGAAAACAACTTTATTGCTCTATATGGAAGTTCTTCCGGGAATGTCGCTATATCTTTTTCCAGTGTCGCACCGGGTAAAACATTTACCATATCCCATAAAGTCATAAACCATTTTTTATCTTGAAATTCTTTTAAATCAATTTTGGATGTTTCTCTTGTTTCTTTTGGTATTGACCTATAATCAAACTTCCCCTTCTGAAAAATGATTATACTTTCCAAAAGATTATCTGGATAAAAATACATTGGATAAGGATTTTGTAGCATAACACCGCTACGACGACTAATTCTCAAATAACCCTCCGGTTTTTTCCAAATTATCCTATCTCTATATCTAAAACCCGCCTTTAAAAAAATACGTGTCGCATCAGCAACGATCGGAAATTTTTCGCCATTTATCAGCATATCGTCAATATTTAATACAGCAATTCGTCCGCTCTGCAACACTCTAAATATTTCTTTTGCAACCTTACTCATCACACCCAAATATTGTCCATAATCCTTAAATACGCACTTATAGTCAAAAGGAGCATTAAAATATGGCGGTGATGTAACCATCAAATGAACGCTCTCATTTTGTATCTCTTCCATACTCATGCAATTACCAATTATTAATTTATGGTGAGTAACAAAATACTCTGAATTCAAATGATGTTGTTGGACTTGTTGATCAACACAATAATTTAATCCTGTTTGTTCACGAATAACAAAAGAAGTGTTTTTTACTTTTTTATATACACCTCTTTTTTGTTTCTTTTTCATAAAATTAGTTTGTAATCAATTTTTGGAAAAACATTATGTACTCATGTTTAAAAATATAGAATCCGCCGCCTAATGCACGGCGGCGCCAGAGTTGTTCTGCATTTCTTTTTGCACGATTGCCGGAGATATTTTTTATTACAATACTTTTTAGTTTATAGCCGTTTTCCAGAACTTTTTGCATCGTATAAAAACCCAGAGGCACCCATTCACTCTGGCTGTATTTATCCCCGATGACGAGCACTAAAAATCTTTTTTCATCAAGTAAAGGATATGTGTTTTTAACAACATCAGAAAATTTATTCAAAAATTCCTCAGTCGTTTTAGCATTGCATAAATCATTCGGATTTTCACTGAATTTTATAATATCGTGATACGGCGGATGCATTATTATAAGTTGAACTTTGTCAGTGTCGTAATTTTGTATCAGTGTTTTTTTGTTTTTTCTATCGTTTCTGCAATAGTATTGTCCCCTTCTATTATATCCGTCTTCAGATTATATGGATTTTGTTCCTGCGATATAAGTTCCTTCGCTCTTTTTACTGTATTCGGTAAAAGTTCAATACCAATCCCATTGCGGCCTAATCTTTTACATTCAATTAAAGTTGTGCCACTTCCCAAAAAGGTATCAAGCACTATTTCGTTTTTTTTGGTATATCGCAATATCGCTTGATGTGGAATCTGCGGAATAAAATTACCGTGATATTCGCCGCTATGAGCACCGCTTTTATCACGAGCACCCAACAGCCATAAACTATCTGTAATAATATCGCTGTATTCTTTCCAGTTATTCAAATCAATGTCATTAAAAATAGTAGTTTTTGGATGTTTTGATTTTGGAATTACGATTGAAGAAGTCTCTTTTTCAACAAAATAACTTAACCCCAATTCTTCACGAATTAGTTCAGATTTATCTTTTGTCTTATAAATAACTTTTTTTTTGTTTCTTCTTCATAACCTGATTGCTTTCACGATTTTTTTCATATCTGGTTCTATGATTTTTGGTTTTGTGGCGGATTTTATTGCCCTATCGGGGTCTTTCAACCCGTGACCTGTTAAAGTGCAAACAACTATATGGCAAGATTGCTTCAAGTGCCGACGCTGAAGTGCCTTCGGCACTGAAGCGTCGGCTACATTTTTCGCAATGACATTCTTATATTTTATCAGCCCGGCAACGGATGCAGCAGATGCGGGCTCAACAAAAAGCCCTTCAAGCGACGCTAACAATTTATATGCCTTAAGAATTTCAGCGTCGGTAACTGTATCAATAACACCGCCTGATTCATCTCTTGCTTCTTCTGCTTTTTTCCAACTTGCAGGGTTCCCGATTCTTATTGCTGTCGCAATCGTTTTCGGATTTTTTACAGGTTTTCCTTTGACAATTGGGGCAGCGCCTTCTGCTTGGAATCCCATCATATGAGGCTGATGTGAGATATGAGATGTGAGATGTGAGTCATCTCGTATCTCATATCTCCTATCTCGTATCTCTTTGTAGCCTTTCCAGTATGCGGTGATATTTCCTGCATTTCCGACGGGAATAAAATGGTAATCGGGTGCTCTGCCTAAAAAATCAACTATTTCAAATGCCGCGGTTTTCTGTCCCTCAATCCTGTAAGGGTTGAGAGAATTAACAAGTGTAATTGGATATTTTTTTGTAATCTCTAAAACGATTTTTAACGCATCGTCAAAATTGCCTTTCAACGCTATTACTTTTGCACCGTGCATCATTGCCTGTGAAAGTTTGCCAAGTGCAATCGCACCTTCAGGAATGATAACTATGCATTTAAGTCCTGCTCGTGCTGAATATGCTGCCGCAGATGCAGCGGTATTGCCTGTTGACGCACAGATAACCGCTTTGCTTCCTTCTTCAACTGCTTTTGAGATTGCAACAGTCATACCGCGGTCTTTGAAGGAACCTGTCGGATTTGCACCTTCAAATTTGAGATACAGATTGAGATTAAGATTAAGAAATTTTTCAAGATTCTTTGCTCTTAAAAGTGGTGTATTGCCTTCGTAAAGCGTAATTATTGACGTTTTTTTCGTCACGGGTAGGTATTTTTTATATCGTTCAATTATTCCTTTGTAAATCATTTTTTTCCCTGGTTTTTGTCGTCGGTAATATCTACCAAATGTTAGATGGCTATTCCATTATTCTAATCATTACTGTTTTTGATTTTATAATTGGAAGTTTATCAATTACTTTTATTGCTTTTCTGATATTTCCTTCTTTTGCCTGGTGGGTAAGCATTAAAATCGGAACAGAATGTTTCTTCTGTCTTCCTTCCTGAAAACAGGCAGAGATTGAGACATTGTTCTTACCAAGCACGCCGGATATTTTAGCAAGCACACCTGGCTTATCTATAGTCAAAAATCTCAGATAATACTTTGTTTCCAATTTTTCAACTGGTTTTATTATAAGTTTTTTGTTTTTATCATAAATAATATCCTGAAACCTTCCGGCAGTCCCATAAAAAATATTTCTGGCAAGATACATTATATCTGATACCACAGCACTTGATGCTGCAGCACCTCCTGCACCTTTGCCATAGAGCATAATATCACCTGCTGAATCGCAACCAAAATAGATTGCATTGTATTCATTCTCAACTGTGGCTAATGGATGTTCTTGCGGAATAAAAGCAGGATAAACAGTTGCAGAAATTTTGTTATTTCTACACTTCACAGTTGCCAATAATTTCAGTATATAACTGAATTCTTCTTTCGCGTATTTTATATCCATCGGGTCTATTCCCAAGATACCTTCGCGATATATTTTTTCAACAGATAAATGTGTCCCATATGCAATAGAAGCAAGTATTGAAAGTTTCTGTGCTGCATCAGTACCATTTATATCAAGTTCAGGATTTGATTCTGCAAAACCGAACTGCCGTGCAAGTTTTAGCGCATCATTAAAACTTTTGTTTTCGTCGGTCATTTTGGTAAGTATAAAGTTGGTAGTTCCGTTGAGAATCCCAACAATAGAGTTGATTCTGTTTGCAGCAAGCCCCTCGTTCAGTGATTGAATAACAGGTATCCCTGCAGCGACTGCAGCTTCAAAATAAACTAAAAGTTTTTTGCTTGATGCAACCGAAAAAATTTCATTCCAGTATTTAGAAAGTAACGCTTTGTTAGCAGTAACAATATGTTTCCCGCGGCTCATTGCCTCCAGTATAATCTTTCTTGATATTTCAGGCGACCCAGTCAATTCCACAAGTATATCTACCGATGGGTCAAGTATTATTTTACTGGCATCAGCAGTAAGTTTTTCTTTTGGAAAATTTAGTGCTTTAAGTTTAGTGAAATCTTTATCACAAACCCATTTTATTTCCATCCTGGTTCCACATTTTTTATGTATAAAAGCAGAATTATTTTTTAGAATTTCTATAACTTTTCTACCAACAACCCCGCAACCAACAATTCCGAGATTGACCATTTTCATTTTCGCTTTCTCACGAATAGTTCCCGAATATTAACCGAATATAACCGAATTATTCGGGCGCTATTTGGGTTTTTCTATTCGGGTGTTATTCGCGTGTTCTTTTATAAATTTTTTGAGGCGTAACAATGCGTCGTGAAACCTGTTAAAATGGGTAACCAGTGCAAAACGAATATAACCCTCGCCGTATTTTCCAAACCCGGTGCCCGGCGAACAAGCAATCCCAGTTTTTTTTATAAGTTCTTCTGAAAACTTTAGCGAACCAATTTTCTGAAATTTTTCAGGAAGTTTTGCCCAGAGATACATTGTTGCTTTAGGTTTCTCAACGATAAAGCCGAGTTTGTTAAGACCTTCACAAAATTTATCGCGTCGTTTTTTGTATTCATCCAATGTGTTTTTCATTATGTTTTTCTCGGAATTTAATGCTGCCACACCTGATAGTTGCAAAAATGTCGGAACGCCGTAATCAATAAATGATTTGAATTTTTCTAACGGTGCAATGATTTTTGAGTTACCAAGGCAGAATCCAACTCGCCAGCCAGCCATATTGTAGGTTTTAGAAAGCGAGTAAAACTCTACACCAATATCTTTGGCACCAGAGGTTTGTAGAAAAGATGGAGCAACATAATTATCAAAAGTAATTTCAGAATATGCGTTATCGTGACAGATAATGATATCGTATTTCTTCGCAAATTTTACTACTTCGTTAAAAAACGATAAGCCGTCAACAGTTGCGCTCGTCGGGTTATTAGGATAGTTCAAAAGCATCAGTTTGGCACGCCGAGCAATTTTTTCCGGGATTCTGGTTAAATCCGGCAGCCATTTATTTTCTGCTGTAAGTGGCATATCGTAAATTTTTCCACCTGCTAAAATCACACCATTAAGATGCACAGGATACGCCGGATTTGCGACAAGCGCAATTTCACCAGGATTAAGCCAAGCCATACAGAAATGTGCAATACCTTCTTTTGAACCAATCAAAACAAGTGCCTCATTTTCGGAATTTAGTTCAACATCAAACCTTTTTTTATACCAATCGCAAATCGCTTTTCTTAATTTTGGCATTCCTTTTGCTTGAGGATAGCGATGTGTCCCAGTATGATTTTTTACAGTATCAATAAGCCGTTCTATAATCGGTTCCGGTGTTGGCATATCAGGATTTCCCATTGCTAAATCAATCACATCCAATTTTTGTGAATATGCCTCTTTTTTCAACGCATTTATTCTTGAGAAAATATAAGGCGGAAGTTTATCAAGTTTTTTGGAATATGTCTTCATATAAATCGCGAATACAAACCGAATGTTAACCGAATATAACCGAATAATTCGGTGCAGTTATTCGGTGCTATTATTCGGGTTTAGAAATTCGGGTAGATGTTTAGCAAATTCAAATATTGCAAGTCCGACAAGCACACAGGCAATCCCATAGACGACTTCAAACCCTGAATATTTTGCAAATTTTTCAAGTGGTACAAACTCTGACTCAGGTAGCCCGATAAAAACATCATAAATCCCTTTTAAGACAACAATCACTCCCCAAGTACAAAAAATCCAACCACTTGTTTTATACACAGCCCGATATTTTAACCTTCTCATTTTCGCTTCGCTCATAACCCGAATAGAAACCGAATGTTAACCGAATTATTCGGTTGTATTTGGTGCTGTTATTCGGTGTCTCTATTCGTGCTCTTCTATTTTTGGGACCAGTTTTCAGGTCGTAATGAACGAACAGCAGCGCCTGCACGCCACATTTCAGACTCCCTCATCTGCCTTAATTCAGCATCAAGTTTTTCTTTGTAATCAGGTGCACTGTTCACTTCAAGCACCCGTTTTGTTTCCACACCTGTTTTTACTCGTTCATATAACTCTTCAAAAACCGGCTCAACCGCTTTCCTGAATTTTGGCAGCCAGTCAAGTGCACCTCGTTGCGCAGTAGTAGAACAGTTTGTATACATCCAGTCCATACCGTTTTCAGCAACTAATTTTATTAAACTTTGTGTGAGTTCTTCAACCGTTTCATTAAACGCTTCCGACGGCATATGCCCCTTTTTTCTGAAAAGATTATACTGCGCTTCTAATATAGCGGCTAATGCACCCATAAGCGTTCCTCGCTCGCCTGTGAGATCGCTATAAACCTCATTTTCAAAAGTTGTTGGAAATAGAAAACCTGAACCAACTGCTATACCAATTGCAAGAGTTCGCTCTTTTGCTCTGCCAGTTGCATCCTGCCAAACAGCAAAACTTGAATTTATTCCACTACCACTTAAAAAATTTCGTCTTACTGATAGTCCGGAACCTTTCGGCGCAACAAGTATAACATCTATATCTTCTGGTGGAATAACTTTTGTCTGGTCTTTGTACACAATTGAGAACCCGTGTGAAAAATATAATGCTTTTCCTTTAGTAAGAAACGGTTTTAATTTAGGCCAGACAGCCATCTGACCTGCATCAGAAATCAGATATTGAACTATTGTTCCTTTTTCTGCTGCTTCCTCAATATTAAAAAGCGTTTTACCGGGCAGCCAGCCATCTTTAACCGCTTTATCCCAGTATGACTTTTCTTCAGGACGCTGACCGACGATAACATTTATCTTGTTGTCTCGCATATTCAGTGATTGCGCAGGTCCCTGAACACCGTATCCAATTACAGCCACAACCTCATTTTTTAGCACCTCTTGTGCTTTTGATAACGGAAACTCATCCCTTGTCACCACTTCTTCTACAACCCCACCAAAATCAATCTTCGCCATCTGCTACCCTCCTTTTTCAACAAATTAAATACCCTAACTTCTATTTACCCACTTTTTTGTCTTTATAATATTGAACAACGATATCTTTCGCTTGCTCTTCGTTTTTTTTCTCCACCATTAATTTTATTGGTATTGCTAAATTTTCAGAAATAACTGAAGCAGTATATGTATTTTGTATAAAACAATCAATATTATTTGCTACAAATACTGATTTGACGAATTCTGCTTCATTAATATTGTTTGTAGAAAATACTTCATATAATTTTCTATATTCTGGTTTAGATTCAGGATGTAATTCCTTAACCAAAGGAATTTTGCAATCGGAACATATAGTATATCCTTCCCTGTATTCTGCTTTACATTTTGGACAAAACATATATTCTTTCTCAACAATTTGAATGAAAGTTACTGAAACTTTTTTTCAAATTCAAATAATTGTTTTTTTTATTTTTGTTCTTTAGGGTATAACTCTTTTTTTAACTCGTCAGGAAACAATTGGAGCAACCTTTTTTTAACTTCTATCATCCTTAATATATCTGATTGGTCTTTTCTACGTTTGCTTTCTCGTCTTTCAGGTTCCAGTGCTGATGCAATTTTACTTTCAAATATATCCTCTATTGAAGCAACGGGAAGTTTATATCCGAGAACGTTTTTTTCTGTAGCATTCTTCAAACATTTTTGTAGTTCAGGGGCTGTTTGCAATTGTATCCGTAAATCCGATTTTTTGGAATATACATATACACTATGTTTGAACTTTTTAATTTCCCAATGTCTTTTTATTTCAGGAATAATTTTATTAACACTGCTTGGTGCAATTACCAAATCGCAATCCATAGTAACGACGGGTTCGGTATATGCGTTGACTCCAAGACCGCCAATAACACAAAAAGTAACTTTTTCTTTTTTAAGTAGATTGATAAACTCCTGTAGAAAATCTGTTTTACTGTTAGAAACTTTATTGAAAAATTCTTTTTCAGTCATAAATTTATTGCTTCTTAATTTTTTTGAATTTACGTTTCCCAACTTGAATTAGAATTTCACTGTCTATTTTTATAATTTTGTCCAGTTGGATCTTTTCTTCATTTATCTTGACACCACCCTGCTTGATTAACCGTTCTGATTCCTTTTTACTTGAGGAAAGACCAGCATTAACAAGAAGTTCCGAAACTTTTATTTCTTTTTGTGAGATGACATACTCTTCTATTTCAGACGGTAATTCTTTGGAAGCAAAAATTTTATTAAATTCTTCTTCACAGTTTTCAGCAATCTCTTTAGAATAAAATTTAGCAACTATAATTTTGGCAAGTTTCTGTTTCATCTCTTTTGGATGATTCTTTTTTAGCTCGTCTAAATTCTCTTGTGTCAAAAGTTCAAAATACTTATACATAAGGTCATCTGTTATTGACATTATTTTGCCAAAAATTTCTGATGGGGGTTCGCATATACCGATATAATTATTGTATGATTTTGACATTTTTTGCACACCATCGGTTCCCTCTAAAAGTGGCATAGTTATAATAACCTGCGGTGTCTGTCCATAGTCCTTTTGAATCTCGCGTGCTATCAGAAGATTAAATTTCTGGTCGGTGCCGCCAAGTTCAATGTCAGAATTTACACTTACAGAATCATAGCCAGTCAATAACGGGTAAAGGAATTCAAGTATTGTTATATCTTTTCCTGCTTTATATCTTTCGCTAAAATCTGCCCGTGCAAGCATCTGGGCAACAGTAGAATGTTTTGCCAGTTCCAAAAGTCCATCAAGTCCTAAAGAATAAAGCCAATGGCTGTTGAATCTAACTTCGGTTTTTTCTCTATCCAGAATCTTGAAAACCTGTTGTTGATATGTTTTTGCATTTTCTAAAATTTCTTTTTCACCAAGCATAGGTCGGGTTTCACTTCTGCCAGATGGGTCACCTATACGAGCAGTAAAATCACCAATAATAAAAACAACTTTATGTCCTAATTCCTGAAATATTTTCAGTTTTTCAATAACAACGGTATGCCCAAGATGAATATCTGGCGAGGTCGGGTCAACACCTAATTTAACCCGTAATGGTTTATTAAGTTTCAACTTTGCTATAAGTTCTTCTTCCGAAATTATTTCAACAGTCCCACGACTTATTTTCTTAAGTTGGTCCTCTAATTTCATATTTTGTAATTATCCTAGCCACAGAATTTCACAGAAAATTACAGAATATTCAGTTAAGTTTTTTTTTGCTTTCAGTGTTATTCTGTGTAGTTCTGTGGCTGTCTTTTAATCCTGTAAATCCTGTCAGGTTCTTTTTTTGTGTTTTTTGGTATGATTCTGTGGCTATTTTCTTATTTTATCAAAAAAAAATAAAAAATCAAGCAAAAAATGGAAGAAATAGTTAACCACTGCCCGACTACAAAACTGGTAGGTTTGTATCTAAACTTTATGAAATGATTTCCTGGTAAAACTTCTACAGCACGAAAAATATAGTTTGCTCTAAAAATTTTTGTTTCCTGTCCGTCAATAAATACCTTCCATCCTGGATAAAATGTATCTGTCAGCACTAAAAATCCACCATTTTCTGATATTGTTTCTATTTCAATTTCTTTATTAGAATATTTTTTTATTAAAGCAGTTCCTTGACCGCTATAGATATTTTTAGTAGGCATTTCTTCAAGTATAATTTTTTTAAGTGGGTTAAAATCTTTTTGGAACATTTGTTCAATAATTTTGTCAGGCGGTAAAACAACTGCATTGGTAACAAAAAATGTTTTAGGTAAAAAAAGTCTGTTTTCATAAAGTTTTATTGAAGGTAGATCTTCATAAAACTCAAATTCTTTTTTAAGCGTGAGAAATTGCTGTGGAAGGTTATAGGATGTTATCACATATTTACCATTACCAAGCCCAATAAATTTTAATGTCTCCAAACCAATCCCATGTCTCATCATTTCATCCCATATTTCGTAAAACCTTTTTGGGCGGAGTGCACCGTGACCTTCTATAGCAGGGATATTCCAGACGATATTAGAATTCGGCTGCAAAAAACTCCTGTAGCTGTAATATGGTGTCAAATCGTTTGAAAAACCTTTTGCCATTGAGACGGCTAAATTATATGAATTTACCGACCAGACACGATAAAAACTTTTGTCGGTTTGTAGAAAATCTGCTATGGCAGGTGTGGATATCCATTTATTTCTCTTATAGAGAGCGTTTTGTTTATTAGCAAAATAAAATAATTCAGCAAGAATTAAAATAAAAACCAAAAATTTTAAATGGACATTTGTCCATTTATTAATAATAACTCCTGCAAATAATGACAATGAAAAAACAGCAAAAACTAAAACACGCTGATGCAGACGAAACTGCTCAAAGCCAGGGATTTTATCTAAAAAAGATGTGATACCTAATGCAGCTGATAATGCAATAACGAATGTTAAAATAATTGTTATTGAAAAAAATAGATGTTTCCTGAATTTTGTGAACAACCCGAATAACCCAATTATTAACGCAATTTTACCGATATAAAATGAATTTTCTATAAAAATTGAATGCGGTTTATTAAAAGAATTATCAAATGGCAAACCAAACTTAAACGGGAATATCCAGGTAACTAAATCAGAAAAATTATACGCCCACCACCATCGTGCGGGATCTTTTGCAAACCCGATTTTTCGTGCAGTAAAATTAACAAGTTCAAAAGTTGAAAGCCACTGAACAGCGGAAACAGACAAGCCCACAATGACAAAAATCAAAAATGCGACAATTAACCGAACAAATGTTCGCTGCGAACATTTGTTCGCACCATAGACCGAACATCTGTTCGGTCTACACACAAAATACAAGACTGAAAAAATCAAGGTGTAATAAGCAAACTGAGGGAATCCAGCAAGAATTTGAACCCCCGAGGAAATGCCTACATAGACAGCATTTTTGTAATCATTACTTTTCAGAAACTTTTCAATAAAATAAAAAATCAGCGGAAACCATATTACTGAATTAAGCATATTCAAATGTTGAATATGGCAGAAGAAAAATCCGGAAAACGAAAAAATGACAGCAGAAAAAACTGCGGTTTGCTTTTTAAGTCCGAATTCGTTAAAAAACAAAAAACTGAAAAAACCACAAAGAATAAAATTTAAGATAATTGAAAGATTAAAGCCAATATCAGATTGAAAAATTAGAAAGATTAAAAGATTCAAAGGATAGAAAAAACCACCTTGCCCTTCTGCATGCAAAGGATAGCCACACCAGATTAAATCAGACCATAACGGAATCTCAAAATTTTTAAGCGATTTTGCTAAAAGATGTCTATACGGAAAATTAAGGTCGGTAATATCACTTCCGCCGAGTCCAGGAGTAATTGGCAGTGAACTCATTATAAAAACTTCTGGTAGAAACAAAAAAGCAAAAATACCAAAAATCAGTAATACACTAAAATTTTTCTTCATAACTTTTTTAAAGGAAATTATAAATTATAACCACGAATAGACACAAATTTACACGAAGAGATTTTAACAAAAAATTTAAATTAGTGTTTATTCGTATTAATTCGTGGTTACAGAGTTTTCTTGGCAACCCAAATCGTTCCACATAGAAACAGCAAACTTATGATTAGTCCAATTTTAAAAGAACCCGGTCTGTAACAAAATTTTACTATGTGTTTTCCTTCCTGCACTGTAACTGCTTGAAATGTATAATTCGCTTTAATAATTTTTGTTTCTGTACCGTCTATAAATGCTTTCCAGCCTGGATAGTATGTATTGCTTAAAAACAGAAAACCATTGTCAGATAGTTCAGCATTTATTAAAATTTCTTTTGGTGTATTTTTTAATACGATTATTTCAGATTTTAAATTTGACGAGTTTATATTTGTTTGGTTCTCAATAAAAATTGTTTTTGAAGGTTCGTAATCGTTACTTGTAAGCATTTCTAATATCGCTTTATCGCTAAATAATGTGAGTGCTTTCGGGACTGTGCAAAAACTCTTGGCAGAGATTGACTATTTTCATAAATTCTTATTGGTAGAATGTTGCCGTCTGAAATCTCTTTTTTTAATCTAACATATTTGCTATCTATCGGATAATTTGAAACAATATATTTTACATTTGCCAGGCCTAAAAGTTTTGCAGATTCTTTACCAAGAACGACTTTTATGTCGTCGGTATCAGGTTCTTTTTCTAAAAATGTTACCGACCTGAATTTCGCAAGATAATTTTCCGGACCTGATAGCCCGGCACCACCAAGCCCGCCTGTATATGCTTCAACATTGTCAATCTCAAAGGTCATATTTGAATTCGGTACAAGAAAGTTTCTGAACCAAAAGTATGGCTGTAAATTATTATTCCAGCCATTTGCCAAATTAAACGCAATTCTTTGGTCAGCAATAGAAAAAATTCGGTATACTTCTTTATCATTTTTATCATTTTCTAAAAATTTTAATGTCTCAGGTTTAGAAAACCATTTTTTTGCATTATATGTTGGATTAAAATCTCTACCAAAACTAAAAAGTTCAAAAAGTATCAAAACCAAAATCATCAATTTATACAACAAACTAAGTTTTTTTCTCTCAACAAGCTCGCAACTATACCCTGTCAAAACTGCAATACAAAATCCTGCACAAAAAAGGAGGCGTTGATGAATCCTCAGATACTTAAAACCGGGAATCAAACTTTTAAATACAGCAGATAGTCCTAACTGATGATGTAGTGCGATTATTAAACAAAAAAATATCAGAAAACAGAAAATTTTTACATAATATGATTTTCTAAAATATAAAATTATCCCGACGACTGCAAGTAAAATTGCAACTTTACTGATAAAAAAACTGTTTTCCCAGAAGATAGTGCCTTCTTTGTTAAAATTATTTTTGGCAGGTGTGCCGTAATAAAACGGAAAAACAAACATAACAAGGTCATCTAATTTATACGAAAATCTTGTAAACTGGCTATATTCAAGCCCAGCTTTTCTGGACGAGAACCGAACAAATTCATATGTCGGAACCCATTGTACTGCAGAGATTCCCAGACCTATTATTAGAATTGTCAGGAGTGTTAAAATTATTTTTTTGAAACTACGGCATCTGAAAATAGAATATACTGCTAAAATAATCAAAGAATAATAAGGCATTTGTGGATAGCCTGCGAGTATTTGAATTCCAAGAATCAGTCCGGTATACATAATAAACGATTTTTTGTGTCTGAACAAATTTTTCTAAAAGAAATAACTGCAACGGTAACCAGCAAGCAGCATTTATCATATTCAAATGTTGAAGATGGGTTACAAAAAAACCGGAAAACATAAAAATAATTCATGAAAGCAATGAGCCAAATATGTTAATTCCAATACAGCGACTATACAAATATGTGAATAAACCTGCCATCAGAAATGTTAAAATTATAGAAAAATTGTATGCTATATAAGTTGGCAGAAACCAGAACAGGACTATATTTAACGGATAAAAAAATCCACCCTGTCCTTCTGCTAAAAGCGGATAACCACAAGATATTTTATCAGTCCACAGAGGCAGTTTCCAGTTTTTTAACGACCTTGATAGAAAATCCCGAAATGGATAATTCAACGAAAAGATGTCATTACTTTCAATCCCCGGTGTGATAGGCACATCTATCATCAAAAAGATTTTAGGAAAGAAAAGAAAAATTAGAAACAAAAAAAATAAAATTACAACTGCATTTTTCCGCATATTATAATTTTACAAAATTTTAGCAATTTAATCAACAATCAATCAGATAAAAAAATCTTTACTTGTAGCTGTCACATAGATACGGCTTCAATAGGAATCTTTAACTTGCATGGATAATCTCATCCCTTAAAATTGCGGACTGCTCTTTAGACGGGAATTGCAGATGAAAAGTGATTTTTGGACTTAATTGAGGACCGGCGCTAATTACTCTATGAGTAAAAATTATTTTGACTGTAAACTTTCTTGAATTTTTATTTTTGAAATCGCGTAAATATCAAAAATTGTAGATAAAAAATGACCCAAATCTACCAAACCATTTTACTATTATTGTGACTTCTTTACCGATTGTTATACGAAAAAGAGGTTGCCTTTTAATTCAGAACAGATAAGTTCAACAAATAAACACCGTCTCCTGAAATTCCAAATGGTTCTGAAAATTTTGCAGAGTTATTTCATCACAAAATCATTTTTGTATTTTGTTTTCTTTTATTAGATGTTTCTCAAGAAAATTGAGAAACTGTCTGATAGAAACCGCTTTTCTTTCTATATGTATTTCTGCATTCTTGAAAGGATGAATATGCTAGCCGATTCTCATATTGTTTGCTCCAAAAATTCTTTTTCTATTTTCAATGTAAGCATATGAAATTATTTTCTTTTCTTCGTTGTAATAAACATCAACAAAATTTTTGCCCATAATTAATCTTAGACGAATTCTACCTTTAATCTGATAACGCTCAATTTTCTCTATCCACGGAAATTCAGCACAAGTTGAAAGGACTTCTCTAACAAACTGTTTAATCCTCATATCAATTCTATTTGTTTTTTATGTTTGTCAATGCCCAATCCCAATCTATATAATCCTTTTCATGTTCCCAAGTAAGATTAAAATCTTTCCCAAGTTTTTTTTCAAATTGTATAAAGTTTATATTATATTTTTTTTTTAAACTTGTTACAACTTTTAACCATTTTTTGATTTCTTTTTTTTGTTTTCGTTTCATTTGTTATTTCCTCAAAATTTCGTTCAATATTCTCACGATGACTTCACTGTTGTTAAGATAAATAAAGTATAACAAAAAATTGGCATTTTGTCAAGCAGTTTTTTTATTGACATTATTTTTTTTAGAGATATAATAAACATAGATTCCATATCAAGTTCTGTTCTGATCTTGATTCAGGAATGGAATGACAGAAAAAGGAATCCCTATACTTTTAATTATGAAAAAATGGATTTTTTTGGCAGTTTGTATTATTTTATTTTTTACATTTATTGAGCGTTTAATAAGATATCTTGGCGATATTCCAGACCCGTCTAAACTTGTGGATTATACACCTTCGTTGACTACTAAAATCTATGATATGAAAGGTGAACTTCTGGCTGAACTTTTTACAGAAAAACGAACTGTTGTTCCACTGTCACAAATCCCAAAAGATATGATAAACGCTGTCATAGCGATTGAGGACACGCGTTTTTTCAAACACTGGGGGATTGACCTGTATAGGATTGTTGGCGCATTTGTTGCCAACCTGAAAGCATTAGATATTGCCGAAGGTGGTTCTACAATCACGCAGCAACTTTCCAAAATACTTTTTTTAACCCGACGGAAAACGCTTGCCCGAAAAATTAAAGAAGTGATACTTGCACTACAACTTGAACGTGATTATTCAAAATATGAGATTTTAGAGATGTACCTGAACCAGATTTATTTTGGTAATGGTGCTTACGGTGTTGCGACTGCAGCAAAAGTTTATTTTGGCAAAGATGTGTCAGAATTAACATTAGAAGAATGTGCGCTTTTAGCCGGGCTTCCGAGAGCACCGTCTATGTATTCGCCGTTCAAAAATTCAGAAAAAGCGATTCTACGAAGAGCAGTTGTCCTCGCAAGAATGCGTGATGTTGGGTTTATTACAGACAACCGAAAAAAAGAAGCCGAAGGAAAAAATATCGTACTATCGCCACCGCATACTGCTACAAAAGTAGCACCATATTTTATAGAATATGTTCGGCAGACACTTGAGAGTAAATATGGCAGCCAACTTTATCAAGGCGGGTTTGAAATTTACACAACACTTGACAAAAAAATGCAGGAAACAGCAGAGACCATTTTTGATAGATACCTTGTTGAGTTTAATACAATTTCTAAATCAACTGTTGCATTAGAAGGTGCGCTATTATGTCTGGATGTAAAAACCGGCGCAGTTCGTGCATTGATTGGTGGTCGCAATTTCACAACAAGCCAGTTTAATCGTGTTTTTCAAGCAAAACGACAGCCGGGCAGTGCGTTTAAGGTCTTCGTTTATACAGCAGCATTAGAAAATGGTTATACTCCGACTTCTATAATAGACGATTCGCCGGTTACATTTTATAATACAGGCACCAACTGGGAACTTTTGTCACACACGACTGATTTTTCTGATGTCACAAATAAAGAACTTCTTGAGACGCTTATTCAAAAAGATACAGAAGCAAAAAACCCGAATGAAAAGGTATTATGGCAACCTCAGAACTATTCTGAACAATTTCATGGGCTTGTTCTTTTGAGAAAAGCGTTAGAACACTCATTAAACATCTGTGCGATAAAGATAACTGATACGATACAGCCACCGACGGTAGCATATTATGCAAAACAACTTGGGATTGAATCGCCATTGACAGCGACGATTTCGTTAGCACTCGGCTCGTCGGAAGTCACACTAAAAGAAATGACCGCTGCATTTGGCTGTTTAGCAAATTCAGGCATAAAAACAACTCCATATTCAATTGTAAAAGTTGTAAATAATATAGGCAGATTGTTAGAAGAGTATTCCCCGGAAGAAAAAGATGTAATTTCACCCCAGACAGCGTTTCTGATGACAAATCTTCTACGTGGCGTTGTGGAACACGGAACAGGTATCTATGCAAAAAATTTAAGAAGACCTTGTGCAGGAAAAACAGGTACCACTAATGATTGCGCAGATGCATGGTTTATTGGCTATACACCGCAGTTGGTATGTGGTGTCTGGGCTGGCTATGATGACCATCATTCGCTTGGCAAAAAAATGACCGGTGGCAGAGTCGCCTGCCCTATCTGGACTGATTTTATGAAACAGGCATTAAGAAGTCAGCCTGTTTTAGATTTTATCCCGCCAGCAAATATAACATATGCAAAAATTGACCCACATACAGGGCTTTTAGCACTTGGTAATCCAAAAGGAACATATTTAGAAACATTCTTAAGCGGAACAGAACCAAAAGAGTTTTCGCTCGGTAAAGTGGGGGTGGGTGTTGCAATTGTAAAAAAATTAGAAGATGAATCAGAACCAGAATTATTAACAGGTTTGATAGAAGGCACTACCAAACAAGTTCCTGTTTTGCCTGTAATGACTGATACAGAAGGTGGATTTTAAAAAGTAAATAGTATACTGGGAATTAACAAATTAACAAATTAACGAATTAATTAATTACTGTAGTTTGGCAAATTTTTGCTAATAAATGTTGAAACATATTGTTCATTGACAAAAATGGAATAACCCTGTAAAACAGGGATGCACAAGAAACCTGAACAATTCCTATGAATAGT
>JBFLWK010000036.1 GCA_040757695.1 Elusimicrobiota bacterium | reverse complement strand
AAATCGGGGCCTGGGCCCTTTTTCCTATGATATTGTTTATAATTACTGGTAGTATATATCCTGGCCTAATTATGCATTTTTTAAATAACATTTTTGCATATATCTTACGCCCATTATTCTTAATGAAATCAACAGGATCAGAAGGTTAATGATCAAGAAAATGATGCCCTTTCGTTCGCACCATCGTATAACAGCGGATAAAAGGGGAATTAAAGATTTCCCCAAATTGCCTTCGGCAACTTCTTTTATCCACATCCAGTTATCTGGCAAAAAACAATTTTTCGGTAGGAGATAAGAGTAATGAGTAAGGAACAGAGTAAATCCAGAATGTCTACCGCAAAAAATAAATTGACGGAAAATCAGCGTCGCTGTGGTTTATGTGGCAAGACAAAAAATCTAACCAAGACAGAGTGTTGTGGCAATTGGATTTGTGATGATGAACATAAATATGTATTGTTTTCTTATGCACGAAACAGTTGTTACAGAAATCATCGTCGTTACACACTCTATGGGTATCACCATGCAGAAGAACACCCAGGACACTGGCGGGATTGCCAGAGGTGTCGTAATGAGATTTATGAGACAGAAATGTATGTTTGGTATGGAACCAATGAATACAATTTTGAGAAGTTAGAGAATCCGCCATCTTACGAACCTACTAAGTGTTCTAAATGTGGTGCTTTGATTATTTTGAGTGAAGGCGGATACTCTACAAAAGGTAGAGAATATTTTTGTGAAAAGTGCACAATCAAAGAATTCCCTGTCCTGGCAAAAAAATGGCAACAGATAAATTGAAGGATTAAATTCATGACTGGGAGAAACCAAAGTAGTCTCAAAGAAATTGTCGGTAGTAAAGTTTATTCAGTTTGGATTGATATGTTATCTAAGTTAGTTCCCGATGGACGAACACATCGTTTAGCACCTACTATTGCATCTATGCTCAGATATGCCTCAGAAGTTGCTTATGAAAAATATGGTGATCCTCCTGAAGAAGGGTCGATTGCGTATTCGCTACAAATTGCACAGGAAACTGATTATGATGAATCTATGAATTTACTTTTGCCAATTGTGGAAAAATTATTTAAAGATGCACGTGTAAACCCGAAGCGAAAAAGTGTAAGAGGAGAAGTATACAGTATTGCAGAGGCTGCTATTCAGGAGTTTGTTAATTGGTATAACATGCCCTGGGAATAAGTCTAAGAAATGATTCTTTTTGTATCTAATATAAATCAAACATCAATAGAACCTATCCGACCGCAAAATCTGTTGGATACGGCGGACAGTAAGGTTGAATTTTTTTGCTAATCTGACATTTGTCCATTTTTTGGGATTGTTCATTTTTAGCAATCTGATTTTATTATTCCTTCCTTCGTGATAAGTTCTTTTACCACCGGGATTGCCGATCTTGGGTATATAAATTTCTTGTCCCCCAAATTTTTTTCGGAGTTCTTTATATATTTTTTCTCCTATGATTTCTTTTATTTCCACAATTATTTTTTGCTATCGAACTCTAATTTTAATTGGTTATCGTTTTCTGCTTTTTCTTTCTCTAACCTTTTCCGAGCAAGTTCACAATAATCTGGATTTAAATCTACTCCGATGTAATTCCTGCCGAATCTATGTGCGACTACACAAACAGTACCGCTACCACAAAATGGATCGACAACGATTCCGCCTTCGGGACACGAGGACTTGATTGGTTTTTCACAAAGTTTTTCCGGGAAAACAGCGAAATGAGCACCTTTGAATGGTTTAGTATTTATTGCCCAGAAATCTTCCGGTTCCCCTGAACTTGATTCAGGGTCATCTGCACAGTCACCCGGGTTAGTTCCTAATGGATGTCTTATATCAATTCCTAATTTTGATTTTTCTACTAAACCACCAATTGTTGTATTACCAGGATGTGAACCTAATGATTTATATCCTCGTTCTTTATCTATTTCCTGGACATCGCCAGGGTTCTTGCCAAGTGGATGAAATGCGGTTGGGTTACCTGGCTGAGGAGGTAACTTCATTCCTCCGCGAAAGACACCATCGTATTTAGGATGTTCATCTACTTCAATAGTATCTCCAGGATTCTTTCCATCAGGATGATTTTGTACTGCTTGACTGACCAAATAGGTTTCAGTCATTATTTTATCGTATTTATCATCAAACTTAAGCAACTTTTTGAGTTTCAGCCATTCTTCTGGACCGGGTAAGCAGGCCCCGTGACTATCTTCTTCATGAGCAAACCAGTGACTTGCACAATCTTTATATCCGAAATATTCATCAATTTGTTTATAAGTAAGTTTTGACTTCTTTTTCCATTCTCTTAAATAATCTGCTATTACATTCTGACTTACTTTATGGACTCTCTGAACACTGAATGCAGTTTCATCACGATGTAAACCCTGTCTATCAGTATGACCACCTTCCAGATTATATTTGCTATCAACAACATCACCCGGATTTTTACCAAGTTTATGATAATATCCTGGAACATATTTGCCAGTTCTGTAATGAAGATATCGTGACGCCTTACCTTTTTCATTCACTAATATAGCACCCGTTACTATGTTATCTTTACCTGTGTAATTTTTCTGTGTTTTTATTATATCTCCAGGATTTTTACCTAGATAATGTCTCTTAAGTTCAGGAGGCTTTTTATTTAAGCCAGTGATTGGTCTGGAAGCTGAATGTCTTGTATAACCTTTTTCTTCCAATGCTTTTATTTCATCTTCAGAGGAAACTGAGTAGATATCCCCGGGATTTTTGCCTAATGGATGATTCTGTTTCTCTGCTGGTTTTGTTAATATTTCCGTCATCTGTCTGTCATATTTATCATCAAAACCTAATATCTGTTTGATCTTTAACCAGTCATCTTTATCAGGATAACTACCATCTTTTTCAAACCAGTGATGCGGAGTTCGATTGCCAAACATTGTTTCCAAATCTTCAATAGTTATACCCTTCTGTTTACGCCAGTAAGTTAGATATTCTCTAATTTTATCGTGTTCAGGTAGATTCCTGTATTCAACTATTTCTTTATCTCTTGGCTGGACTGAATAAGGGACTTGAATAACATCGCCAGGATTTTTGCCAAGTGGATGACTCCCTGTTAGAAAAGTATGCTTTCCATAACCCTTCCCCCAGCCATGACCGTGTCTGTTTGGTGGTCCTTCAGGATATTTTTCATCCCTGCCTTTTTTATACATTCTGAGTCCTTTATTACTTCTGTGTGAACCGTGATGTAATGTTTCTTGTTCTATCAAAGCATCTCTTTTAGTAAATGACTTATGATAATCCTGTGTAGCGGGAACAGGTCCTTTTGGGCTCATCTTTAATCTTCCTTCATTTAGATTCTGCTGAATTACATCCCCAGGATTTTTACCCAGTGGATGATAATCCTGAGTTCCGTGGGAAGATTTAGAATAAAATTGAAATTTACAATCATTAATTCTGATATTTTCTTGAACAACGTCCCCGGGATTTTTACCTCTGGGGTTATTCTCATGTTCACCACTGAACCATTCCTGTTGCTTTTGTTTGAATTTTTCAGGGTCTTTGTAATCTCTTTTTCCACGATGCGGTGCATTTTGAGCCATAATAACATCACCAGGATTCTTACCTAATGGATGCCCAGGTACTGTCTCATATCGTTGCCTTCCTTTAGGACTGTTCATACCGCCATATTCCCAGTGTTTACCACCCTTAGGAATCATTTCAAGATATTTCTTGGTTTTCTTTAAACCGGTATTCCCACCTGCTAAACTTACACCTTTAGGTGGGTTCAAAGGTCTACCAGTTTTTTTGATTACTTCTTTCCAATTCTTACTCGCTTTTTCTTCTACCGAATCAATTATATCACCAGGATTCTTACCGTTCGGATTATTACCTGCACGACCATAGATAGCACCTGCACATCCTTCGATTTTCTTTGCCATACCACGACTTCCTCGTTTCTGCATCTCTACTAAGTTTTGTTGAATAATATCACCCGGGTTTTTGCCTTTTGGGTCATAACAGAAGTGAATATCGTGGTCATTCCTTACCTGAGCACTGACCATTTTATTGCCATATAGTTTAGTATCAACTTTATCAGTTGATTTTCTATCACCTGTCTTTATTTCTGTCTTATGTGGTTCGCGGATACTGTCAAGGTCAAAGAAGTAGCGTCTATTTTTAACAAAGAAAAATACAAATTCATAACTGTTTTTATATCTATCTTTCACTGATGAAGGCATGGAATTTGGTTTATGCCAGATCAGGATATTTCTCAGTTGCCAGCCATCTTCTTTAAGTGCTAATGCAAGCTGTGAAGGTATCATCAGTAGTTCTTTATCCATGTACGTGTCGCCCATTACAACATAACACGAACCTGTTTTCTTAATAACTCGCTTTAGTTCGACAAAAACGTCTACAAGTCTACGAATATAATCTTGATAATTAGGTTCGAGTCCTACCTGGCCATCTACCTTGTAATCCCGCAGTCCCCAATAGGGCGGTGAGGTCAAACACATATCAATACATTCGTCAGGCAATGACTTCAGAAATGCGAGTGCATCTGAACAGATTATTTTGTTTTTGATTTCTTCAATTGATACCATGACTTATAATATTTCTTTCCATATTTAATGTACCAGTGTTTTTCACAAAAACCTTTTGAATAATGTTTATTGTTACAAATTTTACATTTCTTAATTCCATAGATACCTTTTCTATTTGCTATCTCCAAAACTGTTTTGGCTATATCTTTTTTAATTAATAAAAATGGTATAACCTGTCTTAAAACACAAGATATTTTTTCTTTACTACCTATTTCTGTTTTATATAAGGTTTTTCTTTTTTCTGTTTTCGGCCTTATGAGTATATTTCCGTGTAATAATTTTTTAGCATAATTGATAAAATCTTTATTAGTATTGGAAATAGATACCCATATGACATTATATTTTTCATTAACACCAATGCTACCTTCGCCATCTATTGCTGCAGATAACCATCCCAGTTCAAAATTATTTAATTTTCTATTGACATAATCTCTTGGATATCCCATCCTTATTCAATAACTATGAATAATTTTCTCTGCATACCATATTTATCAGCTTTCTTTCTGTTCTCTTTTGTTCCTTCACCGATAAATATATCTATATGGAAACCTTTCACATTACTACCTGTATCTTCTGCTATGTATTTCTTACCTGTCTCAACATCTATAAAGATAGACCCTAATCTGACAATTTTAGGGTCAACAGCTACTGTTCTATTTTTGACAGCCCTGTAACCTGATTTTGTTATTCCATAATATCTATGTTCTTTATTTTGCTACATTCAGATTGATGCAATGTGTATAGAGTTGTATTAAAAATTCCATACCAGACATGATAATTCTCTAAATAACTAACAGAAGTCCTATAATTTTCATATTCATTTTTAATACTTGAATGTCTGTAAAAATAGAATCCCGATATAAAACATGCAATAGAACATATTATCAATCCTACTAGATGGGCTACTCTTGTTTTATCAATCATTTAAAATATAGCCGAATTTACCGGAAGTCTGCTGTATTTACCAGTAAATTCTCCTTTTTCTTTTCTTTCCTTAAATGTTTTTCGGACAATATGATGTGCAACTTCTTCTTCAACGGATTTTAGTTCGGACCTATAATTCTTTAATCTATTTTTTGCTAACCTGACATATTCACCAGATATTTCTATGCCGATAAAATCATGTCCCAATATTTTTGCTGCCACCAAAGTTGTGCCACTACCACAGTAGGGGTCAATTATTGTCCCTTTTCTTTTATCCATAATTGAATAGATTGCTCTGACTGGCAATGCTAAAGGGAAAGGGGCGGGGTGTGGATTTTTCTGTTCCGGTGGAAATCGCCAGATTGAAGTTAACAGTGCATGTTCAGGTTCCAACTCTTCACCTATTAGATTTCTTCCTTCAGGTTTGTAAAGCCAATATATTCTTTCTTCAACCTGCCAGAATCTCCAACCTCGTATATTTGCTGCTATCATTCTGTCCCAAATAATTTCCTGTCTTATTGTCCACTTTGTTTTTCTTAACCAGTCCATAGGATGAAACATTTTTCCTTTTTCCCATCTGATTTTATGATTATAAAAGAATGAACCACAGGACTTTATAATTCTGAACATTTCATCTAAAACATCTATTTGATTCTGTTGATAAAAATCTTCTGGAAATCTATCACTCGTATTTGAATATTTTACATCTGCCACTAACCATCCTTTTTTATTCTCGCCTTTATTATAAGGTGCTGATGTTACACCCATATCAATAACATCATCAGGCAAAGTCCTTAAGAATTTTAGTGTCTCAGCACAGTATATCCTGTTGAGGCAGTCATCTGGAAATTTCATATTTAATCAATAACTATGAATAGTTTTCTCTGCATACCATATTTATCAGCTTTCTTTCTGTTCTCTTTTGTTCCTTCACCGATAAATATATCTATATGGAAACCTTTCACATTACTACCCGTATCTTCAGCTATGTATTTCTTCCCTGTTTCAATATCTATGAGGATAGATCCTAATCTGACAATTTTAGGGTCAACAGCTACTGTCCTGTTTCTTACAGCCCTGTAACCTGATTTTGTTATACCGTAATATCTGTGTTCCTTATTTTTGCTACATTCAGATTGATGCAATGTGTATAAAGTTGTATTAAAGATTCCATACCACACATGATAATTCTCTAAATAACTAACAGAAGTCCTGTAATTTTCATACTCATTTTTAATACTTGAATATCTGTAAAAAAAGAATCCAGATGTAAAACATGTAACGAAATATATTACCAATCCAAACAAGCAGATTATCTTTGTTTTGTTAATCATCTGAAACTCTTTTCTGTAAAATTAATATGTGGTCCACAAGTATATTCCATGTACCTGTGCTTGATATAAGTTGTGGAATATTGAAGAGCAATTTACAGTTATTTTTTTCAAACTCTTCTATGCTCCAGTCAACAATAGGTATAATTTCGTTCTTTTTTCTTTGATTACCAATAATAAATCCGATTTTCTTTCCTAGCTTTAATACTCTCACCATTTCACTGATGGCTTTACTCATCATTTCAAAATAAAGGTCTGGCTTCTTTACAGGTTCATACTGTCGTTTAAGTTCATCAGTAACAGGAAAGAATTCTGGCGCTCCACGATTTTCTTTAGTGTAATCAAGAGCATTACTGTACGGTGGTGAAGTTACAATACCTGAAAAATAATTATCAGGAAATTCAAGTTTTTCTGCTGTGTCTGTTACTGTTTTAATTTCACCGAGTTCTAAACTTTTTTCTGTGTTTAATCTAGACCATTCATCCTGTAAGGTTTTCATCTCAAGGAATTTCCTGTTAAATGCTTTCTGTGAATCGGGAAAATGCATACAGGTCGCATAAGAGTAAATCACAAACATTAATGGATGAATTGTTCCTGCAAGCATGGCATTTTTGAATCTATCCGGGTTCTGGCTAACTTCAATGAAAAACTTTTCTGCTATCTCACCGTCGGTTAGTTTGCGAATATAGAATTCTCTTTGTGCTTGAGTTAAAAATGTGTAAAATGGATTGATGTCAATTCCAACTGAATCCAAACCTAATAATATTGCTTCTACCTGCGTAGTACCGCTCCCACAGAAGTTATCAAGTATAATACCATCAGGTTCAGGATTAACGATATTTATAAGAGACCGGGCAACAGGTGGCCTGAACCTTGCTTTGAATGGATAGGTGAAGTGACTGAACCATATATCAGCGTATTTGCGTAGGATTTTTCTGTTAATATCAATAATTTTTGTTATCCAGGTATCTTTGCCATCAATAGAAGTCAGCCAACTTGTACGGTTACTTAAATAATCCCTTTGTTCAGGATCAAATGCGAACTTAAACTCAAGGTTATCTAAATCAAAACTGACATCTTCTGCTCCTAATGATTCAAGTTCAAGTTTACAGAGTTGCGTTTCATAGATTCTATTTATTGTATCCAGTAGTTTCGCTTTCATTAACTGTTCTCTTCCTTAATAACTTTTGAAAATACAGGAACTTTCTTACCGTCAATAATAATATCAGCAGGTGAGCCACCAAATTCTCTAATACCTTTCAGTTTTAAGTCATACTCTTTTCTTTTTTCAGGATCTCCCAAAACTTTCCATATTAATGATAAAGCGAACAGGTTCTCTGATTTCTCAATTTCATTTGTTGATTGAGTTTTTATTTTATGGATAACTTTGCTATAAATTTCTTTCAGTTTCTTCTGCGGAACTGTTTCTGGAATATCTTCGTTTGCTACCCAGCCTAAAAGTTCATAATATGTCTTGCTCATTGTTCTATTGATTCAATTAAAATTTCTATTCTTGGATTTTCAGGATCATAATGAAACTCGTGAGTGAGTTCAGTAACTATTCTTTGACTGTCGTCTTTAATTACTTTTCCTTTGAGTCCATCAAGAATAAATTTTCCACTGTAGTTATCATAATCATGAGAACCTTTCGTCTTGAAGTAATAAACTAACTTTATTTTTACCTGACCTTTTATTGGTTTTAACTTTTGAGTTAATATCTTCCAGGCAATTAAATCTGACCAGCGTGCCTTTTCTCTTTGTCTTTCAGCCCAGTGCATGGCAAATATCTTATTCAGCGATGACGGTATTTCTGGAATTACTATTTTCACTACAGTCATCTTTTTATCTTTTTCTTTAATCTCCAATCCTTGCCAACGAGTTTAACTACCCTGCACATCTCTGTAATACGAGAAGCAATCCTGTCACTTAAATTCTCACTGATTTCATTTAAATCCAGATTGCTGGTTATGATGAGTTCATGTTTTAAGTTACGCAGGCGTCTATCTATTATCAAATAAAGTGTCTCTAATGACCAATCAGTAACTTTTTCTGCACCAAAATCATCAAGAAATAAGTATTCATAACCAACATATTCTTCAATGAGTTCTTCTTCGGTTTGCACTGACCGTTTGTCAAATATGGACCTGATTTCAAGCAAAAGTTCAGGTACACTTACAAACCTGCATTTTTTATCTGAAAGAATAAGTTTTCTTGCTACAGATACTACTAAATGTGTTTTGCCTATACCGCAAGGCCCGGTAATACATAATCCACCTTGCGGTTTTTCTGTATATTGCTTGATAACTTTGCATGCTTTTTCATTCTCTGGAGTTATTTCAAAGTTCTCAAATGTCAGGTTCAAGTGTTGTGGTGATAACCCTGCAGAAATAAGTTTACGGTCAGGATTGTGCTTCTCTTCCTGTTCTTTTCGTTCTTTTTCCTGACATTCTTCACATTTATCATCCGGTGGAAACCAACCCCCAAATGGCCGGTCACCAATTTTTACTGGTTCAACATAAAATGGTTCTACTAATTTACCACAAATGACACATTTTTCTGCCTGATACGGACATTCCGGTAAATTATTCTTCAATTCCGTCGTATTTTCCTGGTTCACCTTTGGGATGATATTGTCTTCTTCCATCAAATCTATTCCTTGTGAAGTTAACAGGTTTATAATCAAGTGTCTTATTAAACCAGTTTGTCAAAAATCGGCTATAATTGTGATATCTTTTGTTGGGATTGGATAAAAGCCAGCAATCTGCCTTTTTTATTTCAGTTGCTATATCAATTGTTTTGTAAGTATCCAGCCATGCTTCCACAATTGTAGTGATTCTTGCTTCTGGTATCTTAACAACTTTGCAGGATTTTATGGTTTCAGTTATCTGAATTACGGCAGGCGAGGGTTCTTTTGAACACGAGCCTGCTACTTCTTCAATATTACCTGGTTTTTCTTCGATACCTTTACCTGGTTCTTCTTCAGTACTTATATAATTAGTACCGTGGGATGATTTTACCACAGCGGTTTTTTCATCCAACGGTACCGTGGTATCTTTTTCAACCAACGGTGCTTCTACCGTGGGCTGATTTTCAACCAACGGTGAAAATAATACATATATGCTTGTTGTAAACCTACCTTCTTTTCTTCTTTGGGAACGATGAAGGTATTTTTTATCTTCTAAAAATTTCTTTGCCTTTTTTATTGCCTGCAAAGCATACCCGGTCTCTTCCATAATCGTTTTATTACTCACCCAGCATTCTCCTTTCTCATTTGCATGAAGCCCCATACAAAGTAAAACAGACAATGCTGCTCCTTTTAGTTCTCTCAATTGTTCATTTCTAAATTCAGTAGATATTCTTACATAATAATCTTTCCCTGTCTTCTTATCTGTGGCAAGCTGTATTTCATTACCAAAAGCAATGGTTATTTCTTTCATTTATGTTAACTTCATTACGCTTCTCGATTAGTTCCAGTTGATAGTTCTTGAATAAATTTTTGTATTTCGTTTTTAGTCAATTCACTAAGTGTGTGTTTACCAAAATTGTAAAGTATGTAACCTTCACGTTTTGATTCCTGCCAGCCTTTCTGATCAAGCAGTATCTGCAGATAATTGATATCTTTATTTGAAGGTTTCTCACCATCTGCTCTTTCGGGTTCAATAATAATCTCAAGTGGCTGTTTAAGTAACATCTGTGCTTCCTGTACTGATGCCCGATAAATCTCAGGAATCAGTAAGGTTACTTTACTCTCACCTTCTGAATCTATTTGTATTTTCCAGATAGTACCTTTGCATTGCATATTTGGCTTTCTCTCCTTTTCATTTTTCCAAGGTCAGAAAGGGATTTCTTCATCTTCGCCCATCCGCGACGGACGTAATTCATCTTCCCGTTCTGATTGTTTTTCTTTATTTAATTCTTGAGTTGATGAATTTATTATTGGTTCAACTTTTTCACGAATTTTGCCTTGATACATCTCGTGAGTTACTTTTACTTGCAGTTCTCTGCCTCTTACTTCATCAGTATCCCATTCATATATGCCGGCTGCACTAAAACCTAAACACTGTAAGAGTTGCTGTAATCTGAAAAGTGCCTGTGGTAAACGAGATGTATTCAAAAACAAGTGCCTGCCTTCGTATTCACCGGAAGTAATAACAAAATCCCAGGCATAATACTCATTACCTTCATCTGTTTCTTTTAACTTTACTTTTGCTACTTCTACCCTATAAGTTCCCTGAGGGATCAAATCAAACTGTCCTGCTTGTGAAAAATCATCTCTTACTCTCATGACTGGCCTCCTTGTCCTTATTTACTGAACTCCGCTCCTGTGTAGAGGAACTGGGTGAACCAAATATTTTGGTATAGATTTTTTTAAAATCCGGTTCTTCAAACCTATCAAGTTTACCGGACCTGTCTTTAGCATAGGCACGTTCGTGTGGCTGACATAAGATTTTTCTCACTAATTGTTTTTTACCTTCTGTTCCTTCAACTTCTTTAGTGAACAGATAACCAACAACATCAACGTAACCCATAACTTCTTCTGGCAATGTTCTACCCTGTAATGCTGGTCTTTGCATAATTATTCCTGCATCTTCATCTTTTCTTTCTTCATTAAGACATATCAATAGCAGGTTCATCTCTAAATCACGAAAATATCTGATAATGTTTCTCACCTGGTCAATATTCATACCCCAGTCACCGATTGTTGCTCGGTCTCTGCCTGCTTTAGATAGAATTAAATCCATGCTCTTGCGTTGTAATTCGGTCAATGAATCAATCACCACAGTTTTATAAGCAAGCTTCTCAGTTTTCAGGAAGTTAAACACATTGATTACATCCTGAAATGTTTCTATTTTCACAGTATCTAACTTCTTATCAGCAATAGAAAGTAATCCTGCTTCTGCATCAAGAATTAATGGGTCAGGTGCTGTTGAACCAAAGACGGTTTTACCACTGCCCGGAACTCCGTAAACCATCATTCTCAGATACTGTGACCTACCTTCATTTGATTTAATGATTTTGATACCCATCGGTCTCCTCCTTTTCTGCTCCCTGATTTTTATCAGGAGAGATAGTTTTTAATTCTTCATTGATTTTTTCTTTTATACGAAATTGCATTCTTGCTTCATCAGTATCTTCAATACAAAGTGTCCTGTATGCACATTTCCAGGAACAGTCATCAGTAGGATGACGATATATAGCAGGATGACTTATTTCTAAACAGATACGGTGTAACTGTGTCTGAAAATCGGCAATATCTTTTTGACTGCGATAAACTTGTTCTCGATAAACTATTGGATTTTTTACTTTCGGAGAGGGTAATTGTTTGCGGATAATGTTATAGATACAACCAACTATTTCTATATTCTCCTGTTTTTGTAATGCCCAGATATAAGCAGTAACCTGCTCATCTAAAACTAAATTAGATAGGTAACCACTGCTTACAGAAGAAGTGGTCTTATGTTCCATCAACCAGTAAGCATTATTCTTCTTGACTAAACCATCTACTTTACCAGCAAACATAAATTTTGTTGATTTATGTCCGAAAGGAGTGATTACGGGTACTAAAAACTCTTTTTCCGGGAAGACAATTTCAAAATCGTCCTGCACCTTGGCAAATTTGTCATATTCTTCAAGCATAGATAGACCAAGTTTATTGGCCTGTGTTATTTCTTCAAGTTGTTCATCAGTAAGTTCTATTTGATTTTCTATATCTTTAATTTGAGTATTCACATAGTTAGCGAAAGATTTCTTTGCTGTGTCCAAATCTTTCTGGTTTGAATAATATGCTTTCAAGCCCTCATGAATGCCTGCACCGAGAAATAATTTACTTGAAGGAACTTTTGGAGTGAGCAAATCAAGATAGGCAAATTTATATTTCAGCCGACATTCTTTAAATAACTCTATTTGAGAATTTGTTATAATTACTTTCATTTTAATTATTTATTTTCAGGAGACTCTAATTTCTTTAAGAATTTTTCAATAGCCGGATGTGACTCTGAAGATATTTTATTTTTAGAATTCTTTTCTTTTGCTGATAGATGCTGTAACTTATCTATTTTTCTACAGGCATCAAGATATACTTCCTCTATGCTTTTCATCATCACCCATATAAGTTCGTCTTTAACAGGATGTATCAGGAATATTCCTCCAAAACACAGGGTTAGATTTCTAAAAGCATCATTAATAACCTGTTGGAATTTATCCTTGTCCATTGTACTTACCTCAAATTTCTTGCCTCTCATCTAATATATACTCCTTATCATTTAAATTCAGACACCCTCAAAAATTATTTTTTTCGCAAAGCCTTAGCTATCTTAATTTTTGCTCGTACTCCCTTTCTTTGTGCGGCATCATAAGAAAGATTCAATTTTCGAGCAACTTCTTTTAGAGGCATTCTCCATAATTTTGTTGCAGCAATGATATACTTATCAATAGAGTCTATTATTCTCTTGCTAACTAATTGGTCTAATATTAGTTCCATTTCAAGAATTTCTTCTTTCGAAAACTCCTCTTTCTTCTTTTTTTGAGGAAGATATATCTCAAATGGTTTTAATTCATCCTGATAAATAATCGTAGATTCTGCCTCCCTAACCACATTTCTGTAAATTCTTTTCAGATGATTCCCAACTTTACTCTGGAAAAATAGTCCAATTTTTTCTTTCCGTTTCTCTAAATCGATTTCATTTAGAATTTCATAAAAAGCGATCCAGATTTCATTCCATATTTCTTCATCTGGAATCTGATATTTCCACACTTGTTTTTTCCAGTAGTAGAAAGGAATCTCAAAGAAAGGATACAAAAGAATAAACAAATACATAACCAGAATTGATGGTTCCTTACTTAACTGGCATTCTGATATAAGCGAACACAAGATTTCATCTTGTGCCTTAAAATTTGCTGGCTCACGACTATGAAGGAATTCAATTAACTGCTTCGGAAGAGAAAAACTTTTTAGTGGCGGGTATTTTTCTCTCCAGCTTTGATAAAGGTTGGCAAGTTCTTCTGAGGAAGGAAATTGTTCTAACCATTTCTTTATCTCCATTTTGACCTCCCTGTGGCCCACATACTACTCGGGCAAGTTTAATACCACAGGGAAGTTTATGAAAAAGATAAAGAAAAAAGATTGGCAAAAGTTGGAATTTATTTGGAATTTTTATTGGAAAAAGTATACCGAAAGGTGCTATCGGTATACTGATTTCAGTGGTGAGTTACTAAAGAAAAGATAAAAAAATCGGTACATAGATTTCTATGCACCGATTTTATAGGGAAATCAAATATTTTGCAGGTAATTCTTTAATATTTTGAATATTTAGCAAAAATGGGGTATTTCAGTTGACCATTGAATTTGGTATACCAGTTGGTCAAATCGCGACACGATTTCTATGTTCTTTTCTGAAGTGCATTTTTCGTGACAGCCTTTCGCGACATTCCCTGATAAAAATAATAAACGGCTCTCCCTCGACCTTGTTTGTTTATTATTTTTGTTTCCAATAGACGAGTTAGATCTCGCAATGCAGTCCGTTTAGTAATGCCAAACATTGAACAATAATTTTGTATGGTTAATTTTTTCTTTTCTAAGAACATTTTCCTGTATGCCTCTATCTGTCTTCGATTAAGTTGTGCTATATCTATATTTTTAAATCGAACAAGTTCTAATCCATTAATCTTAATATCTTCTTTTCTAAGATTAAGTTTCAATCCTTCTTTTGGTATAGTAATGATGAAATTATTAACATCCCGTTCATGAGATACTGCCTGCTTAATTTTTGTCAGGAGCTGGCTTTTGTGATACTGAATCTGAAGTGGAGAAGTTGAACTGAGGTCGGTCCAGAGCTGGTTATAAATAGTTTGGTAACTGACACAATCACCCGGAGATTTTACTAATATATTAATCAATTGAAATTGTTTCTGATTAAGTTTGACTGCTTGCCCTTTGTAAATTATTACATCAGGTTGATTGTAGTCAATTGCCAAAATTACTTGTGTTTGGGGATCGAAAGATTTTTCAGTAGTTTCTGATTTGGTTTCGTAGGTTTCTCTTTTTTCACTTATTTTACTTGCAGATTTTTCAGGTTTTATATGAACTGTTTCTGGATGAAAATGCTGATAGATTTTTTTAGCTAAGGTTTTTGGCAGTAATTTCATAAAAATTTCTTGAGAAAGTTCAGTTAAACATTTTACAGTATCAAATCCTTCTTTGATTAAACGGGTTAGATATCCTCTGCCCAATCCGGGGATCCTCAAGGAAGATAGTTCAAGTCCTTGCTTGGGCAAACCATAAATCAGTTGTCTGGAAATTTCATTAATCCTTTTTAATGTATCCTCGGGCCAGCTGATGGTTTCTGCTAATGCAGATATTGTCTCAACAAGCCAGGAGAACTCTTCACCTGCTCGTTGAAGAACACCGGAATGAGTTTCAAATTGTTTCTCTATTTCGCTTGTCTTTCTGGAGCTAATCCAATCAAATAAAGACAAAGCTTTCTTTATACCTCTGGCAGTTCTATATTCCCAATATTTGTTTAGCAGATCAGTAAAGAATTTTCTATCCTGTAGTTCTTGTTCATAAACCACTTGCTTCAGTAGATTACGATATTTATTCTTTTCATATTCACTCCAGGATAGTGGTATATAAACTTGTTCTGCATCAGGAGTAAGACCACAGATGATTAGTAACTCTAATGTAGAAAATTGTCCTGGTTCGGTTTTTTTCAGCCATTCAAGCATAGATAAAGCAGTCTCTACATGAATCCCTTTCTGACTGGCAACTTCACCTTGTTTAGTTACTGAAATAATGCCCTTATTATCTTGAGTTATGAGTTCGCCTTTAATACAATAATCAATGGTCTGCGAAATAAATTTATCATAATCCTGATCAGTAAGTTCCTTCTTCCAGATAGTCTCACTGGCAAAAGTATGTAAAAGAAAATCTTTTACCTCGCTGGAGGTATGGCACAGGCCAGAAGCAAAAAGATTCAAAATATGTTTATCCATATCCTTTGAATCCATCGCTGATTTCACTTCTTCAAATCCACTTTTTACATATTCGTCTAATATACCATCTACATGAAAACTGGACATAGTAACTAAAATCGCTCTTCCAAAATCGCTAATGTATCCGTATCTTCCTACTCTTCCTCCCATATTTTCAAAGTCAATTTTAGAAAGTTTAACAATTACAGGCCGGTCAGTCTTATGAGGATTGGTATACCATTTCTCTAAGTCAATAATTGCACTTTTTGCAGGCAGGTTAAGTCCATAGGCTAAAGTAGAAGTAGCAAGTAGAATCCTGATTTCTCCTTTTTTGTAGTATCGTTCAACTAAATTTCTCTGTTCAAAATTTAAATCAGCATGATGAATGCAAATACCTTTTTTAAGTAATTTGATAAGAAAGTCCTTTATCACTGTATCTTCATAAGTATTAAGTTCATCAATTGCTTCTTTAGCCTCAGGAAGATTTACAATCTCAGCTAATTTATTGGCAAATTCGTGAATTAATCTTTTATCTTTAAGAAACATTATTACTTGCTCACCTTTTTCTGCCAGATGTTTTGCAAGAAAAATCATTATCTGTTTATGGAACTCATCTACCATATCTCTGTATATTTTTTCTTCATCCCGACCTTTTAATTTTGCTTGTTCTGAAAGTATTTCGTGAAATTTATCAACCTCTTTCTTAATCCACACTTCCTGACCTTCTTTCTTGCTATTATGTTCTTGATAACGAAATATTCCACGGTGAAATACTCCCTGTCTTAGTTCCACAGGACGTTTGTCATCATAGAGAAGTTCGGCATTTAGCCATTCAGCAAGTTTCTCACACTTTCCTAATACTGCAGATAGTCCAACAATTTGTGGCTTTTTTTCAGAAAGAAGAAGACGGGTTAAAAACATTTCTAAGACTGGTCCACGCTCTTCTTCGCCAATCATTTGCAGTTCATCAACTACAATTAAACTAACATCATTTAGGAATTTACCATTGTGAACAAGTAAGGAAATCAATTTCTCATATACAACAACTGCTATATCAAATCTACATTTTTCAATATCCTCATCATATTCACGTCTATCATGAGTTGATACCACCGTCTTTATATCAAGAGGAAGATACCAGTTACGAAACTCTTCGTATTTTTCTTCTGCTAATGCTTTCTGTGGAACGAGGTAAATTACTTTCTTTCGTTTTCTAGCATCAATAACTGCTTTCATTTCACCAATAAAAGTTTTACCACTTGATGTGGGAGCAAAAACTATAAGATTTTTGCCTCGCAGAAATGATGTCTCTTTAAATACCCGTTCCTGGATAGGAAGTAATTCCTTCCCATATTTTCTTTCCCAAACCTCTATCACCATAGGTTCAATACCATATGCTTCTAATAATCGTATTTGCATTACGATGCACCTCCTTCACGAGATTCTTCTTGTACTATAATTTCTGACCAGACTGATTACTTTACCAATTATTGTGGCACGATCAGTAACAATAGGTTCATAAGCAGGATTAGCTGGTTCAAGGATTATTTTGTCTTTTGCTATTTTAAGTTTTTTTACTGTTGCCTCGCCATTAACATCAGCAACTACAAAATCGCCACTATCAGATACTGATTGTTTCCGAACAATAACTATGTCATCATCTAATATTCCAGCACCAACCATACTGTCACCTTTAACTCTTAAGGCAAAAACCATCTCACCTCTGGCAATATCTTTATCAATGTTAATATAGCCTTCAATATCTTCTATAGCAGGCACAGGAGCTCCTGCAGGAACTTTACCTACAATTGGTAACCGAGCAGTACCACTGGAAACTGCCTTCCTTGACCCTATAATGATACCTCGTGCCTTACGGGTCCTTTTTATGAACCCTTTTCTAATAAGCTTCCTTAAGTAATAACGAATATGGCCTGTGGAAGTAAATTTAAACCTCTGCCCTATTTCTCTTAAAGTGGGAGCAGAACCAGTTTCTTCTATCTGCTCATTAATGAATTTAAGAATTTCTTTCTCCTTATCAGTTAACTCATTTTCTGGTTTTCTGGGCATTTAAATCGCCTCCTTTCAAATCTAATATATATTATAGCACAAATTTGCTAATTTGTCAATAGTTAATTAAAAAAATCTTTTTTTTCTTTTCAACCTTAATCAGAGGTGTAAAAAATACATAGGGAAAATAAAAAATGACCTGTCTGATTTTAATAAGCAAGTAGTATATATTAGATGAGAGGCAAGGAATAAATGTGGGATGAATACCAAGATTTAACACCAGAAGAGAGATTGGACAGGATTGTTGAAATTCTAACTGAAGGAGTATTGCGCCTTATTGAGGAAAAGAAAGCGATATCTTCCAAAAAGGGTAAAAAAGCATCTGGGCAGATATCGTCGGAAGAAGTGCTACAAGAGAATAAAAAAGAATTTTCAGAAAGGACTTGACTTTCCCTTGAAAAAGAGCCCAAATGTACATTGGGTATAATAGCCGAATACCGTCGGGAGGGATGAATTATGGATTATCAGGATATTATTAGTAAATTAAACCAGATAGCAAGTGAAATGGGCTTGTTTCCGAAACAGCCAAATTACAGGTATTGGCAGACAAAGGGACTGCGCATAAATTATATGTGTGGTTACACAACTGAAAAAGTTGATGGCAAGTTTTCAGCATTTGTTTATAAGGAAAATAAGAAGACAAATACCTGGAAGTTAACCAAGCAGGTTAAATTCAGCCGGCGATGGAAAGCCTGCGAACGTGCATATAGATGGTACTGTCAGAAAATGAGAAAAGAGGTTCCTAAAACACCTGTGTTCCATACTCAAGAAATGGTTGAAAGGAGAAGGCAGGTTTATAAAGATAGATTTCTCAAAGATAAGAATTTAAGCGAAGAGTCAAATAAACCACTATGATAATAGTCTTGACTGTTATAATCATTATAGTTGTATGTTTTATTATGGCATTCATTGAACTGAACAGAGCATTAAATGTAAAAAATTAACAGGTAAATCTTTATTATGGTGGTGGACTCGTGGCAGGAAGGAGTAATCAAAGTATGGATATATTTAAATTTGCTGAAGAAGTCAAAGAAAAAGCAAAACTGATACTGCAGCAGGATGGCTATCATTGTCCTTTGATTATGTGTCTGACTCCCGCAGGTCAAAATATTATTCCCCTAACAATTTCGAGTGAAGAAGAAAAGATGAAAACTCTTGCTGCTATCAAGAAGTTAATGGAAAAAGAAAATGTATGGGCTTATATTACTATTACTGAAGGCTGGATGGTAACCGGGAAAGGGAGTAAACCTATTGACCTTAGTATCAGACCAAGCGAGGCACCTGATAGCGTCAAAATTCTAATGGTATCTGTTGTAACTGGAAAAAGAATCAAAACATGGTCAATACCAGTAAAAAATGAAAAAGGCAAGATCACATTTGGTAAAGAAAAAATAATGGATACTCAGAATGGCTCACAAGTAGGTGGATTATTTATGGGCCTATTACCTGAACTTCATTAAGTAGGTGGAAACTTATGGAACAAAAACAGAAAACAATTTGTGCTATTTACACAAGAGTTTCAGATGAAGAACAGTTAACTTCTGATTTTACTTCTCTTGATAGCCAGAGAGAATATGCAGAGAATTATATCAAAAGCCAGGAAGCACTGGGTTGGGAGGTATATCCTGAGAAATATAATGATCCTGGTTACACTGGTGGTAATATGGACCGGCCTGGACTTCAGAAATTACTCGCTGATGCAAGAAGAGGTAAGTTTAATGCTATTGTGGTATATAAAATTGACAGGTTAACCAGAAGTTTAAGAGACTTTGGTAAAATGTGGGAACTCTTTGAAAAATATAATATCTCATTTGTATCTGTAACCCAGAAATTTGATACCACAACTTCTATGGGACGGCTGATGCTACATATCCTTTTAAGTTTTGCGCAGTTTGAACGAGAAATCAATAGCGAAAGAACACGAGATAAAAAATTAGCCTCTGCAAAGAAAGGAAAATGGTTGGGTGGATATCCTGTGGTTGGTTTTGACCTTGACCGTGAGACCAAGAAAATAGTGGTTAATAGAAAAGAAGTCAAACAGGTTGAATTTATGTTCAAGACTTACCTAAAGGAAAAATCATGTCTAAATGCAGCAAAAGTCATTAACGAAAGAGGATATCGCACTAAGGCATGGATAACCAAAAAAGGTAGACATATGGGTGGTAAGAAATTCTGTAAGACTACTCTAAAATATCACCTGCGAAATCCTATCTATATCGGCAAGATAAGGTATGGAGATAAGTTATATGATGGGGAACATCCAGCAATTATTGAAGAAGGATTATTTAATCAAGTCCAAAGTTATTTAGATAGGAATGGGAAAAAGAAAAGTTCTCCATATAAGAATAGACGATATGATTTTTTACTCACAGGTTTGGTGCGATGTAATTATTGTGGTTCTACAATGACTCCCGGTGCATCTCATTCGAAAAGTGGAACATATCTATATTACCGTTGTACAAAAGTCAATAAAAATGATAAAAATGCGTGTAAATATCGCTATATACCTGCAAAGGAGTTAGAAAATGTTGTCATAGAACGAATAAAATTCTTATCTGATTCACCGAAAATTGTTGATGAAATGATTAAGAAAGCTCATAGATCAGTAAATGGAGTTTTTCCAGAATTATTGAGCGACTTAAGCTCAAAAACAAAAAAACAGGCAGAACTGGAAATTGATATACAGAACTGGACGAACTGTGTGAGTCAAAGATTGCGAGAGAATAAAGATGTGGATCTCTTTGCAGAAGGGCAAAAAAAATTAATACAACAACAAAATGAACTTACTAAAGAAATAGAACAGATAAAATCCAAAATAGACAAAATTAAAAATCACATTATAACCGCAGAAGCAATTAAGAGTAATCTTAAGTGCTTCCATGACGTCTTTGATAGATTGGAATATGTTGAGAAAAGGCACCTCTTAAATCTCTTAATAAAAGAAATTAGGGTTAATGGTGACAAGTCTAAAATAGAAATGGACCTATATCAGTTGCCCGATATAAGTCCATCTATTCAAAACAAACCACCTTTGTGTAGTTTGAGGACAAGCCATCTCAGGCGGTAGGATTCGAACCTACAACCCTCCGGTTAACAGCCGGATGCTCCACCATTGAGCTACGCCTGAACTGTTTCGTCTAAACTATTATTTTTACTTAATTTACCGACAATAAAAGTGATTTTTTGTCATTTAGTATTTAATGGTATCTAATGGTATCAAAAAGTATCATTTTGCTGATTTGTAATACCAATTTAATACCAAGATTTTTACTATGAATCAAACCTTAAAAGAACCTGAAAAAGTATTATTAAACTATTTTTTCGGTTTATTTTTCTTGATGTCTTTACCTGCCTCTTTACTTGGTGTTTGACTTTTTAGTATATCACAAGGTCCCGCACCTTTTTTGATTTCGTATTCTTCTGCTTCTTCGTCCTTGTCATTCTCATCACTGTAACTGAAGTACCTTTCATGTTTAACCTGAAAAATGCGTGAAAACGCTGTTTTTTGACATGACTTCGTCGGAACAACTTTAATGTTCATTTGCAAATCGACCTATTTTAATAGTGACCGTACTTTTTTAGCATTGCTGAATAGTTCTT
>JBFLWK010000035.1 GCA_040757695.1 Elusimicrobiota bacterium | reverse complement strand
CTTCACTTACCTGGTATACTTTTACTTTGCAACACATCTAATTACCACCTGAACCATTAATTATACCACCTGCAGGTGGTATACTTTTACATTGCAACCCTGGTATAATTTTACATTGCAATTGACAACAAACTCTTTTTTGGTAAAGTTGTGAGTTACTTAGAATCAAAATTAGGCAAATTCTCAGAAGAGATGCAGCGATACGGGATACCGCCAAGAAAACATGGTGGCAGAAAGGGTCCCAGACCAGAAAAGGCAGGTTAAAGGGGAAAAAGGGGAAAAAGGGAAAAAGACGAGAAGATTACAATTTGCCAAAAGAAAATCCGTATTCTGAACCGAGAATTCCGTATCCCGGGCAAGGAAGATACTACACGAAACAAGGGAACTACTATCCACTTAAAGGAAGTTGCTCTTTGCAAGTTCGGAGTTGCTCTCCCGGGCTCCGGGATTGCTCTCCCGGACTTCGGAATCACTCTTCCGGAGGAGCGAAGAGGGAATTCCTTGTAGCCGACGCTTCAGACCCCTGCGGGCTTCATCGTCGGATAGTATTTCCTGCATTATATTACAGATTTTGAGAAAAAATGAATATAGCGAAGAATCTTAAAAATAAGGATTGAAAATTTCAAGTCTGGTACAGTTTCACAGTTTCAGTACAGTTTCACCAGTTTCACAGTTTCACAGTTTTCAGTTTTTCCTAAATTGGGAGATTGAAATTTGGTGATTTAAGGAGGCGATGTGAAAAGATTTATATTTGGTATTCTTGTAATGAGTATCTTTATGGGATTGGGGATTTGTGAAGAAAAACCAGTATGGAGAACAAGGTCTTCTGCAACTGCTTCACAAGAGAAAAAAGAAACTGCAGAGAAAAAGGGAACAACGGAACAAAAACCAGCTATTAAAAGAATAAACTGGGAAGAGATAGATTTAAGAGATTATTATGGTATGAGATTTAATACTGTTATTGAGAAACTTGGTATCCCTGATAGTCTTGGGTGTTATAGGGCTGACTCTAACGATAGCAATTACGATGCTCCGGTATTGAGATACAAAGGTGCTTCTTTATTTGTAGGACCAGCCACTGACACAATTTATCTTATAATGATTTTTAAAAAAGAATGCCCTTGTAAAATAGCAGGCGTAAGAATGGGTGATACAGAAGAAAGGGTAATTGAAATTTTAGGTGAACCAACTAAAAAGGATGTATCATCTGAAGGTGATTATTATATCTTGAGATATTTAGATTTTACTCCAAAGATAAGTGTGAACATCTCAAAAACTACAGGATTAGCTATCAATGCAGTAGTGTTCAAATGAGCAGGGGGAGGAGAAAAGTGATAATAAAAATTCTTAAAATACCATTGTTCGTTCTAATTTTTTTATTTTTTTCAGCTAATGCATATTGCACAGATGTAAGTGGTAGTGTTTCCGGGAACTGGACAGTTGCTGGTAGTCCTTATATAGTAACAGGAGACATAACGGTAGAAAACGGAACTACTCTTACAATAGACCCCGGTGTTGTAGTAAAATTTAACACAGGTACTGGTATGACTATTTATGGACTTTTACAAGCAATTGGTACAGCAGATAATCCAATATATTTTACATCTGTGAATGATAATTCTGTTGGTGGTGTTACTGGGACTGGTAATCCTGTTGTTGGCAGTTGGAAAGATATTTACTTTGATTCATACAACAATGATTTAAGTAGTTGTAGGTTGGAATACTGCATAATCAAATATGGTGGGGGTGGCTCAGCCGGGAATATTCATATCTGCGCTAATTATTATAATAATGCGAAACCAGTTATTTCAAGTTGCACTGTTTCAAATAGCAGCAATTATGGAATTTATATGAATAGAAGTGGTGGTAAGAGCGCTATACCAACTATATCTTATTGTACAATAAAAGATAATAGTTCATATGCTATTTATATAACCTGTCCACACTCATCCATTTTTTCAGGTTTAACATTTTCTAATAACGGATATAATGCAGTTGGTATAACTGCCGCAGCAGGCGATTGGAGAAATCCTGGGTATCCATATATTGTAGCCGGGAACATAGAGGTAGGTAATGGTGTTACACTTGTCATATATCCCGATGTTGTAGTAAAATTTAATAGTAATACTGGTCTGGCTATTTATGGACTTTTACAGGCAGTAGGCACAGCAAGTAATCCAATATATTTTACATCTGTGGATGATAATTCTGTTGGTGGTGCTACAGGAACTGGTAATCCTGTTTCAGGCAGTTGGAAAGATATCAACTTTAATTCATACAACAATGATTTAAGTAGTTGTAGATTGGAATATTGCATAGTCAAATATGGTGGTGGTGACTCAGCAGGAAATATTCATATCTGCGCTAATTACTATTATAATGCGAAACCGGTTATTTCAAGTTGCACTATTTCAAATAGTAGCAATTATGGAATTTATATGAATAGAAGTGGTGGTAAGATACCAATTCCAACTATCTCTTACTCCAAATTTATCAATAATAACAATCAGCATATCTACAATACTGTTTCCGGTGTTACTATAACCGCAGAAAACAACTGGTGGGGAACAAGTCCGCCTTATTCCGGCAAATTTTATGACAGTGTGGACTATGACCCGTATCTTACAACAAGCGCTGATGCGGGTTATTTTTCCGGTAAGGTAACAAAACCTGATGGGACAACACCAATATCTGATGTTTCAATAACTGTGACAAAGACTGGAACAACAATTACAGAGACAACAACTGATACAAATGGGAATTATACAATTGGTATTTCAACAGGGATAGGAACTGTATTTGATATATCAGCATCAAAAACTGATTATACAACACAGACAAAAACTAATCAATCAATTACCTGTGGACAGACAACAACTGTTAATTTTACACTTAATATCGCACCAACACTTTCCTGGACTGGTGAGACAAATTATACTTCCGACGGGCTTGACCCAGAGACGGGCTATTCAACAACAACATTTGTATATCGTGTAAAATATACTGATAATGATAATGATGCTCCAAAAACAGGTTATCCAAAAGTGTATATTAAAAAATCAGGGACAGATATCACAGGGAGTCCGTTTACAATGACTCAAGTAGATTCAGGTGATACAACCTATTCAGACGGTAAACTCTATTCTTACTCTACAACACTTTCTACAGGTACTGATTATACATATTATTTTGAGGCATATGATGTCTGGGATACATCTGCAACAGGAACACCAACAAGTTCGGTTGACGCGCCTGATGTTACTATTCCTGGCGCTGATGTAAGTGTAAATTTGGGTGAAGCATTAGATAACACCGCTTTAACCTGGACAACAGGTGGTAGTGCAAACTGGTTTGGGCAATCTACAACATACTATTATGATAATGATGCTGTAGAGAGTGGTAAAATTACTCATAATCAAACTACATATATTCAAACGAGTGTTACAGGTCCAGGAACACTTACATTCTACTGGAAGGTTTCTTCACAAGCATACGATTGGTGGGGTGGTGGCGATCTTCTCACATTTTATATTGATGATGTTGAAAAAACTTATATCTCCGGTGCAGTGGATTGGACTCAGTTATCTTACAGTATTTCTTCGGGTTATCATACACTGAAATGGGCTTATTCAAAAAATAGTGAAACAAATAGTGGCGCTGATTGCGGCTGGTTAGATAAGTTAGAATGGACAGGCAAAAGTGGTGATGCTGGTATCACATTAGGCGCAAACGAAGCTATTGTTGGGAGAAATCTTTTTAATCCGACAAATAATCAATCCGCAAAAATAAAATTTTCTGTACCTGAAAGTGCAAAAGTAACAATAAAAATCTACGATATTATGGGGAATTTGGTTAGAACGATTATAGATGGTGTAGATTATCCAGCCTCTACATCGTTTTATGATACAAGTTGGGATGGTATGAATGATGACGGTAATATCGTTGCAACAGGGCTTTATTATATGTATTCTGAAATCGGCTCTAAGAAAACTAAAAAAAATATCATTGTAACAAAGTGAGGAATTATGCAAAAAATGATTAACTGGTTAAAAAATAGTCCCACTAAAGTGGGGTATAAAAAAAGATTTATACCCGACTTCAGTCGGTTATATTTTGGTTTTACTACTTGCTACTTGCTACTCGCTACTTGCTACTTATTTGCTGCTGGAACAACAGGAATGCAATTCCTGTTGATTGACCCATTTGCATATTCAGCAGCAACGGGTGGTTGCGGTGGTGCATTAGGTGATGCTACTAATCCTGCAGTATGTACCGGCTGTGGAATTTATAAAAAAGGTGTGTTTGGATATTCTTATACTTCATGGATAAATGGTCTATCAGGACATTACTTTGCATTCCGTAAACCAAACAGGTATGGTACCAGAGGGTGGGGCGTAGAGTATTCATATTTTGGTCTATCTGAACCATATATAGATGAAAATTTTCAGAAACAGAAGGAGATACAGTTTACAAACCAAATTTTATCATTTCTGTATGCGATTGGTAATCCAAGTATGGGTATTGGTACGAGATTTAAGATGGCAGGAAGCTCTATAGAATCGTCATTAACTACAGAAGCACATACTTCGTCTGCATATACACTGGATATAGGCGTTTTTTATGTTTATAATGGTATTTTGAATTTCTCATTCTTAAAACAAAATCTTGTGCTGGGTTCTGCAGAAGGTGCTTATCTTCCTGAAAAAATAGAAATATCTCAACCAATAAATGTTGGCTTGTCATATAGTGTCTATCCACTTAAAATAGCAGCTCAAGCAGATTTAAATTCTGTAGATAAAAATATTTATAAAACTGGATTAGAATACATATTGTTGGATACGATTGCGTTAAGATGTGGTTATAAAATTGGTGCTGATTTAGAAACATATACTGCCGGTATTGGATTGAGAGTAAAAGATGCGCGGTTTGATTATGCATGGGTGCCTTTCGGTGGCTTAGGGGATACACATCGGGTTTCAATTGATTTCAGATACGGAACTGCAGTAGCAAAAGAAGAAACAATTGATATGCCAGAATCAGTTGGTACCATAAAAATAAAAGAGAAAAAGGTAAAAATAAAAGGGTTGAGGAAACCTAAAAAGATTTTACCAGTTGAAGAAAGGTCTAAACTGGCAGTTTTAGATATGTTTGTTCAAGATACTGTAACTGATGCTGAAGCAGATTTTATATATGACTTTTTACAAGGTGACTTAACAAATTGTGAAGGTTTTGATATTATTGAAAGAAAATATATAGATAGTATAATAAAAGAACAAAATATTCAGTTATCAGGGATTATTGAGGAAGATACCGCGTTCATAAAAGAATTTGGTGGTCTTATTGGTGTTAAATATATTATTGTAAGTCGTCTCGGTAAATTCGGTGAGAATTATCAATTTATAGTTCAGATAAAGGATGTGACAACAGGCAGGAATGTGTTTTCTGTAGATGAAAAATGCAGAAAAATTGAAGATATGCGTGGTGTTGTAAGAAATGTTGTCAACACAATTGTTGTAGAAGTTGTTGATAAAAAGCAAAAAGAAAAGAAAAAGAAACAAGCAGAATTAAAGGATATAAATGTTATCTATGTGAAAGTTACTGACGATAATGGTGTCCCGCTTTCAAATGCAGTAGTAAAAATCTCTAAAAATAGTGAAGAAATAAAAAAGATTCTTACAGACGATAACGGTAAATGCAACTCGGACAATTTACCTTTAGGAACTTACACAGTAAAAGCATGGAAACAGGGCTATGTTTTTGAAGAGAAAGAAGTTGAAATGGTTGCTGAGAATCCTACCGAAGTCAATTTCACTCTCAAAAAGAAATAAAATCCTGCCTGAAAATCTATCACTCAAATTTATTTAGAAAAAAACGGGTGGTTAAGTAGTCTGCCTGGGAAGAAATGGAACTTCAGTGCCGACAGGGCTGAAACCCATAAAGGGTTGAAGCCCTGTCTACTGTTTTTATCAAGTCAATGAGTTCTTCAATATCGTTAACTATTCTAACCATACAGTTCTTTTATTACTTCTTTTACAGCACGATTAATATCCTTCTGAGAAATTGGATTTTTTATTGACAATTCAACTTGATTTTTGTAAAATCTACTTGTGAGCCTAATTTTGCCTGAACAATTTCACTACATTTGTATGCCTGATTGTGCGGTATGCTGTAAGAACTGGGATATAGATATTGATGATGAAACATACCAAAAACTAGTGGATGTTAAGTGGGAACAGTTTTCAGATAGATTTGAGAATAGAAAAATATTCATTGACAGAGATGGGAGAAAAAAATTTGAACTTATAGACAGCAGATGTATTTTTTTAGATGATGACAACTACTGTCTTATCCATAAAAAATTGGGGTTTGACGCAAAATCTACCATCTGTAAGATGTATCCATTTAAGTTTGTAAAAACGCCCGAGGGGATTATTGTTCGGCTATCATTTGTGTGTCCGTCAGTTATAAAAGATACAGGTGTTCAGTTAGAGAATCAAATATCTGAAATAGAAAAACTTGCAACCTTACAACCCGACTGGATACGTAAAATAGATGAAACGGTTGTTGTTGATAGCGATATAAAAATATCCTACAATGACTATAAAAAAATTGAGAATGTTATTTTTGAATTATTAAGAGCACGCCACGATTACGAGACATCACTTAAAGCACCCGCAAAGTTTTTAAGGGCGTTATCGGAGAGTCTTAAGAAAAAGGAATCATTAAACGATATATTACAGAAGACCGATAAAGAAATTTTTTTTCGTAAAAAAGAAAATGTATCAAAAGAAAAACAGAAACTTTATCTTGCACTTTTCGTCGGTTATGAATTTGTAGGAAGAGCGAAAGAGAACTTACTTAAAAAATATGCGAATCTGTTAAAACTTGTTTTTAGAACCGGTTCTCTTAAACTGAACAATGAAAAATTCAAACTTTCAGAAATTGCCGAAACATATTTTGATATAGATAATGAAAACATACAAAATACCATCAAGAGATTCATTGAACACTTACTTTTTTCAAAATGGCATTTGTTATCGTCGGCTGTATCTACACCCAATCTTGTTTCAGGCTATTCACTGCTCCTTGTTGTTTATGCGCTTGTGAAATGGTGGTCTCGGGCTTTTGCTCTCATAAGAAAAAGTGCTGTTGTAGAACTCTGTGATGTAGAAAAAGCAATTACATTTGTGGAACTAAATTACACAGGACATATTACGAAAGAAACGCTTTTTTTGAACAGCCGAACCTTTGCCACAATTTGCAACCTTTTAATTTCACAACCAAACTTTGAGGAAATAATAATATAAAAATGTTTGAATTTTTGCTTAACCTTATTGTTCCAATAATTGCTGGTATTGTCTATTTTGTGATGGCATATGAAATAAAAAAACTGGAAAAAATCAGACAACTCATTTTTGGCGAACTCGGCTACAAGAAGGTTTTTAATGCGTTTATTTTGTTTGGTATCTATTTTATCACCCGACCGCTACAGAATATCATCGGACAGCATCCATTGCCGGTGATTATGAATTGTCTGAGACAGTTTTTTTTGATGGCGTTTATTGCACCTGCAATACTGATTGGTATATTTTATTGGGAGTCCGAGGAAAGCGAGATTCCTAAATCAACAAAAATCGCTTCCTACACAGTAGGTTTTTTTATGGCGCTTATATTTATACTCGTCAATAGTATCGCGGTAGATGGCTCAAAAATTATTGCCTCATTTAACGGCTTGAACCTGTATGATGCGGTCTGGTTTTCAGCCGGGAACCAGAAAACAGAACTGATACTGATTCATCTGCTAAGCCAGTTAATTTCGCCAGTTGGCTTTTTTATTCTGGCAGTTGCGATTGTGCGGCGGCGGCGGCATAACTATCCGAAAGATAGCCCGTATAATCTGATGCCACTTAAATGGCGGTATCTTGAAGTTGGGCTGGAAGTGTTTGTTATTTCAATGCTTATTGCAGGTTTCGCCGCATTATTTGGCCGCTATTACACTTATTTATGGGTGATATATTTTATCGGCGCAATCGTATCCGGAATCATAGAATTAAAAAGTGTAAAAATACCACCAAGAACAGCTCCAAAAGACCTTGAAAAACTATGAATAATCAACAGCAATCAGAAGAAGTAAAGCCGGTAATTGTAGATGAGGAAGGGCTCTGTCCAACCTGTGGCTATTTTGCAGGCTCGCTTTTGACCTGTCCTCGCTGTGGTGCGCGGGTTGAAAAACGGATCAGTGTCAAGTTCGTAAAAATAGCATCAATTATAGGCTCAATACTTGGTGTTATTCTTTTATGGTATGCTGCACACTTAAAGCAGCCGAAGCAGATACATATAGAAGATATTGACGAACGAATGAGCGGTGCGTATATCAAAGTCGTCGGAAAAGTGGTTTCATATGTTGAAGATACTACCAAAAACTCACTAAAAATAAAACTAGACGATGGCACAGGTCAGATAAATATCTACGGGTTCAACAAACTTGCACAATTCAAAAAAATTCATAAAGATAACCTGCCTGAATTAGGCGATTTGGTAGAAATTGCCGGCACTGTCAGTGAAAGCCAGAAGTTTGGTACTACACTGTTTATGCCTGTTCCAGAAAGATTCAAAGTGCTGCAGAAATTACAAATAAAAGAATATACGCTCGCAGATATAAAGAGCGATTTAATCGGTGAGATTGTAAAAATTAAAGTGTTCATCTCGTCATATGAACAACGAACTACCAAGAAAGGTACTATTCTGCATTCGTTTGTGTTAAGTGATGAAACCGGTAGTATCAATATGGTTCTGTTTGATTCTGCAATGACTAAAATTTCTACAGAGACAAAAAATTTGCTTTCTGAAAAAAATGCCGAACTGGAGATGCTCGTCAAAATATCCGAATACCGTGATACACTTCAAGCTAACCTGTTTGATTATACCAAAATCAAAAAAGTAGGCACTGTAGATATTAAAGCAGTTCAGGATAAACTGTGGACACAGAAAATTAAACAGACAAAAACTATTAAGTTCAACAAATTAACAAAAAAGGATATCAATAGTTCATACTTTTTTAGTGGAACAATCAGAGATATCAGAGCAATAAGGAAAGGAATGGTTGTTACTATTGACGATGGTAGTGATGAGCTTTCAGTAGTTGTATGGGATACATTAAAAGATAAAATTAAGGGCTTCAGTCATCTTGAAGAAGATGCTAAAATATCAGGTATATTCCAGATTGGTGAATACAAGAACGAACTCCAACTAAAAATAGTTCAGGCTGAAGATGTAAAAATTGAAGCAGGTGAATCGGGTGGCTCGCAATTGGAAATTATTCAAGATAGCGGTGAAGAAAAGCGGATCCCGAGGGCGAAAAAGCAAAAGAGCAAAAAAGATGAAGAGAAAATGGAAACCAAAGAGGACGAAATCCAGATAATCCAGGAATAATTAGGACGCAGATAAAAGTCAGAATTAAGAATTAAGAATTATCTGCGAAAATCTGCGTCCCAATAAAAACAAATGATTGAATTAACTATCATTGCATACTGTCTTTTAGGCACTATCATTGGCGGATTGTTGTGTATCATACCATCACTGCATATCTATAATGTCACAGGGATTGCTATCCTGATTTATCTCAAATTCCGTTCAGTGATACCGGAGCCTGCATTAGTGCCGTTTTTTATGTCTATGATGGTTGCATTCGCATTCCTGAATACACTGCCGATGACTTTTTTTTGTGCAGCAGATGAATCAGCAGGTGCTACAATCTTACCATCTATGGATATGCTGAAAAATGGTAAAGGTAGAGATGCCGCACTGCTTTCAGGTATGGGAACACTGCTGGGTGCGTTTATACTTGTAATACTGACACCGTTTTTTTATAAAGTATGCACATATATCTATGCGGTCTCACGATTCCATCTTCACTGGATTATTGGCTTGATACTCGTGCATTATGTGATGAGTGAATGGCCTAAAGGCGCAGGTAGAGGTAGAAAACCATGGTCTAAACTTAAAAACGGCTGGTCTAATATCTTCGCCGGATTGCTGACATTCTCGCTGGCATCAATTGTAGGACTGATTCTAACCACAAAACCGCTCGCACCGCCTGAATTGAGTTTCCAGAATATAATGCCAATCTTCGTCGGGTTCTTTGCATTCCCGTCTATACTGCAGACATTCTTGTCAAAAGCAAAATATCCGCAAATACAGTATGAATCCAAATATGTTAATGCCGGCTGGAATGATTTCGGGTATGCCTGTCTGCCAGGTATTATCGGCGGACTTATCACCGCAATGATTCCAGCAGTAACAATCGGTATTGCTGCAATCTCCGCAAGCCATATGAGTAACCATCGGAATCTTAAACAAACTTCATATGAGAAACCAACCGAGCCCGGGACCGTTGTGCATCTGCATACACCTGAAATATATTATATTCAGGAACGCATTTTTTTGATAGCAGGTGGTATCAACAAAATCATTTATTATGTTGGCGCATTTCTATTGGTGTTTGTTTTAACCCAGAATACACCCAATGGGATGGGACGCGGTGGAATGAATATTATGTTGAAACCACTTGCAGCACCTCAATCAGGCGATTATTTTGTGATGCTGTCTGTGATTGTTTTTACTTCAGGCATTTCAATGCTGATGCTTATCTGGGCGACACATCTGACAGTCAGATATTTTAAGAAATTAAGTGAAAATATAAAATTGATATACGGGATTGTCACAGTATTCGTAATCGGTGTTGTATATTTTATGGGTGGTGGATTACACGATATACAAGGCGGGATAATGGCGCTTCTGGTTGCCGCAGTTACTACCTGTATCGGCTCTATCCCGGTGTTTTTTAATTGCAGACGCTCACACTGTATGGCAGTGCTATTAGTACCAATCGCACTGAATATGGCAGGTTATGGCGATAAAATTGCCAAGTTGTTAGGGTTGATATAGAATAGGACGCCGATAAACGCAGAAAAATCAAGATTTTAAACATAAAGACACAACCGAGAAAATAATTAAGGCATTTTACCATGTTTATAATACTCTTGGTTATGGTTTCTTAGAAAAAGTATATAAAAATTCATTATAGAGGTTGGATTGTTGTTGAATTTTGGACCCCAAGCAGAAATTAAGCGGTTTGCTTTTGACAATTTGAGAAAAAGCAGTAGGATGCAGATGGAGGCAGAGTAAATCCTGATTTTTCTGCGAAAATCTGCGTCCTATAAAAAATTACTAAAATGAAAGGGTTAACACATTTCATATCAGGTATTGCAGCGGCTACTTTTATACCTGAAGTAATAAAGATGTCAACACAGAGCCGTGTAGATACCGTTGAAGGCGCTGCAAACTCGTTTATACTGCTTTTAGCAGGTGCGTTTGGCTTGTTACCGGATACGCTTGACTTCAAGTTAGGACAGTATTTTTCAGCTGCAGAATACGAGATAGACCCTGACCCGCGGAACCCGGACCCGCAAAAAATGGCGGATAAGTTTGCCGAGGCAATCTCTTACGCAGGTAGAACCGGCAAATTCACAAGAGTCCAATTCTACCCGATTCAACTCGGTGCTTCGTTATGGCGACAGTATAATGTTCTTTTCCCGGAAAAAGAGGTTATAGTCCAAATTAACGAAATGGTTAAAACATCGCAATGCCCGCTTCCGAATACCGCACCATCAAAAAATCGGGTTGGAAAAGCGAAACTGGACTATGAATTAAAATCACGCAATTTAGAAGTTGACTGGCTTAACAAAATAGTCCGATTCCTGCGTCAACGAATAAAAGGACCTGACAAAGAAGCCACTACCGTTAAGCCGTCTACAATAGAGATATTCAGCGGCTCGCAATTCGGCTTCCAAAAAGAATCAGACGGCAAACTGTATTTTAACTGGCTGCCATGGCATAGAACCTGGAGCCATTCCTGGGTGCTCGGGTTTTTGCTTTCAATCCCGATTCATATAATCGCATATCTGTTAAATTTTTATCACTGGTGGCTTTACGGATTGGTTGCGTTTCTCGGTTTCTTTACACATATAGCGGAAGATATGACAGGTCATATTGGTGGCGCATTATTCTGGCCGTTGCATAAACCGCGTTCAGAAGGATTAGAATTATTCAAAGCATCTGACCCGCGAACCAATTTCAGTATAATGTATTCAGCAATCGTGCTTACTATCTGGAATACGGATAGATTTTCTACACAGTTGATTAAACTACCGGGCTGGCAGGTTTTAACAATTTTTTTGGTTATCCCGCTAACTGTCTACTTTTGGACGGTGAAAATAATAAAACAAAAAATACTGGAAAAAGAAGCGAAAGTTATTGCAACATTATCTACGGAAGAAGAGCCCGACGGAATAGGCGATTCCGTTATTGATTGAAAACAGAGGCAGCGAAAAAGAAGTGGTTAGGTGGTTAAGTGGTTAGTGATTTGATTTTACTAATCACTTAATTACTTACCCCCGACTTAAGTCGGGGGCTAATCGCTGATATTATTATGTTCAGACCACAAATCAAAGTAATAGATTGTACAATCCGTGATGGCGGACTGATGAATAAGTCCAATTTCACTTTGGAACTTGTCCGAAATGTCTATAAGGCGGTTTGCGCTGCCGGTATAGATATTGTAGAACTCGGCTACCGAAACAGCAAAAAAATGTTCTCAGTCACCGAATACGGTCCGTGGCGGTTCTGTGACGAAGAGAACCTGCTCAAAGTAGTAGATGGGAACAAGTATTCAGGGACAAAAATCGCTATTATGCAGGATGCACATAAAGCGGTTGCCGATGATATTCTGCCAAAAGAGAAAAGTGTGGTAGATGTGATACGCGTGGCAACATATGTCAAGGATGTAGACAAGGCAATCAAACTCGCTAATAATGCGACTGATAAGGGCTACATAGCGACAATCAATATAATGTCAATCTCAAAAGCATTAGACCGCGAACTGGATGAAGCGCTACAGCAAATAGACGAAGAAACCAAAATTAGTGCCTGCTATATTGTAGATAGTTTTGGCGCACTTTATAGCGAGGATATAGATTTTTTCGTAGATAAGTACAAAAGATATCTGAAAGGAAAAGAGATTGGCGTGCACTGCCATAACCATAAACAACTCGCATTTGCTAATACGATTGCCGGTATCATCCGTGGCGCTAATTATTTAGATGGCACACTATACGGGCTTGGTCGTGCAGCAGGCAACTGCCCGTTAGAACTGCTTATCAGTTTCCTGAAAAATCCAAAGTTCAATATCCGCCCACTGTTAGATGTGATTAGCAAAGATATCCTGCCGTTAAGCAAAGAAATACCTTGGGGTTATGCTATCCCGTATATGATTACCGGGATGCTGAATAGACATCCTGATGTTGCAATGGCGATGATGGCGCTGGATGATACTAACCCTGAGAAATGGGATTTCTTGAAATTCTACGAGAAACTTACCCAGGAAGAAGTAGAAGATTAAAGCTGTGACAAAAATTCCCTTTTTCTAAAAAGGGGTGTCCCGCAGGGACAGGGTATTATGTGTAAAAATTCACATTGACAAAACTTAAAAAATACTTTATACTAAAAGTGGAGTAAAAAATTATGGGTAAGAAAGCAAATCAGGTTCGTGAAACACAAACGGAATATAAACCAACGGGAAAAATTAAAATTAGTGTAGAACTTATTCCAGAACCAGAAGAAGGAGGTTTTACGGTTTATTGTCCCGAACTTGATATTTACAGTCAGGGTGATAATGAAAAAGACGCTTTGAGAAATATTAAAGAAGCAGCAGAATTACATATTGAAGAAATTGGTATTGATAAATTGGAATTACGGAAAATAGTGAGAAAAGAATTGGAGATGGCACTCTGATGTCCGCATTGCCGAGGATTACCGGTAAAGAATTGGTCAGAGCACTACAAAAAAGCGGATTTGAAATTGCCAGACAAAAAGGGAGTCATATTCAGATGAGGAAATTTGCAGAAGGAAGAAAAACCACATTTCCCGTTCCTGTGCATACAGGAAAAATAATCAAACCAGGTACACTCAAAGGAATTTTACGGCTTGCAAATTTAGCAGTAGAAGAACTTCAAGAATTATTATGATAGTATGAAAACCAGAACTTTATCCCGTAGCAGCCGCCGATTTGGTGGCTTGGTATGGGGCGTCCCGATACTTTCTAAAAGTGAATATGAAAAACTTGTCTGTCATTCTGACCACGTACTTGATACGGGGGAAATCCAGATAAAGTAAAAAAAGGACCTGTCCCTTTTTTCTTTTCCTTTATTTTATTAGCAGACGGGAGAAATTAAAATGAGTGGAAAAATTATTGTAAAAGCAGAAGTGTTTAAGGAAGGTGACCAATATGTTGGAGTGTGTCCTGAATTAAATGTGTCAAGCTTTGGAGATACACCTGAAGAAGCAAAAAAATCTCTTTCGGAAGCAGTTTCGCTTTTTTTGGAAGAATGTCAGGAAATGGGAACACTTGTTGAGGTATTGAAAGAAGCGGGATTTACATCTTTGGGACAAGAATGGATTCCACCTGAACCGATACTTATTGATAAATTAGGACTTGATTTAGCCCGTGTAGAATAATGCCGAAGATTACACCAATTCATTATGAAAAACTGATACGGATATTTGAACTTGATGGATTTGTAGTAAAAAGACGAAAAGGCGACCACATAAGTATGACAAAGACAGGTATCTCAAGACCATTGGTGATTAAATGCAGTCCTCGTGAAGTTCCTGTTGCACATATTAGAACCAATATGACCACAGCAGGAATAAGTAGAGATAGATATTTTGAGTTATTAGACAAAGTAAAATAGTATGAAAAGAATCAGAACCGTCCCGATACTTTCTAACCACTCATTGCGAACAATAGCAAAGCAATCCCTAATTTCGGTAAAGCGAATTTCTATAAATTTCTATAAATTTCTATTAGTTTCTGTCTTAATACTTTCCTCCGTCCCCAGTATTTTACTAAAAGTAGATAGAAAATTTTAATTATGGGTAAAAAAACAAAAGCAAAATATGTTAAAGAAGCACATTCTGAATATATACCGAACCGTTTTGCCAATTACACGATTGTTATTGTAAAAAGTGAGAACTGGTATGCTGGATATGTAAAGGAGTTGCCGGGTGCGCATTCGCAGGGTAAGACCATTGATGAAGTGAAAGAGAACTTAAAAGAATCAATCAAGATGATACTTGAATCTAATTACAGACACTTTATCAGTGGTCAAAACAAGGTTTTAGAAGAGAGAATCACTGTGAATGTATGAAAAGGAAAGAGTTAATCAGACATCTTTTAGAGAACGGTTGCGTATTTGAAAAAGAAGGTAAAAAACACACGATATTTTACAATCCTGAAAGCGGGGAATCAGCAACGATACCGAGACATAAAGAGATAAACACATTTACAGCGAGAGGAATTTGTAAAGACCTTGAAGTAGAAATTATTAAAAAGAAATGAAAATTATCTAAACTAGAGGCAATTAAAAATTAAAAATTAAAAATGCTTTCTACCACAATTTTACATTTTACATTTTTAATTGATTTTAATATGTAACAAAATTCACATTGACAAAATCACAAAAATACTTTATACTTAAAATGGATATAAAAAACAGTAAAATGGAACCACGAATGAACACGAATAAACACGAAAAAAATTTGGTTTTGTTTTTCCTTGTTTCCATATTTCTATATTTCCATATTACCTGCCTCTGGGCTGGTTTCACAGGCGATTTTTCTCAAGCCGGTGGTAGTGTGTATGATGGTGGGAATGCAGATGGCGGTGGCGGTGTAGCGGTAGATACAATCACAGCAGGTGGTCCGTATATTTATGTTACTGGTAGTTCTTCAAATGGTGTCACTGCTAATGACTATTTCACAATAAAATATGATGCCACAGGTGTGATGCTTGCCTCAGCAACATTTAATAGCGTGTATAATTATAATGATGAAGCCCAGAGTGTGGCAGTAAGCACTTCCGGAGATGTTTATGTTATAGGACGCTCATCTAATGGTTCAAATTGGGATTATGTTACAGTAAAATATAATTCCAATCTGGTATTTCAATCATCTGCCGTATTTAACAGTGTGTATAATAATGCTGATGAAGGCTTTGGTATAGCAGTTAAAAATAATAATGTTTATGTTACCGGCAACTCAAATAATGGTTCTAATGATGATTTTGTTACAGTAAAGTATGATTCCAATCTAGTATTTCAATCCTCTGTTGTATTTAATGGTGGGAATAACGACCTTGCTAAAAAAGTTGCAGTAGATAATTCAGGTAATGTGTATATTACTGGTGCATCATATAACGCTTCATATGATTATGCCGTAATAAAATACGATAGTAATTTGGTGTTTCTATCATCTGATGCATATGACAGCGGGAATTGGGATGATAGTTATGGTGTTGCTATTGATACTTCAGGTAATGTGTTTGTTACAGGTCTTAGAAATAATGGCGCAAATGATGCTTGTATTACAGTAAAGTATAATTCTAATTTGACGTTTCAGTCATCCGTTGTGTTTGATACTACATATGATGACCGTGGGCAAGGTATTGCGGTGGACAAGTCGGGTAATGTTTATGTTACAGGTTTCTTAAATAACGGTTCAAACTGGGATTATCTTACACTAAAATATAATAATAACTTGGTGTTTCAATCATCCACCGGGTATAACAGTGGATTTGATGATAATGCATATGGTATAGCGGTAGATACTTCTGCTAAAGTTTATGTTACCGGCAGTTCAAACAACGACTTCCGTACAATCAGGTGTACCCTTCCTTCATCTGTTATTAAATCAGTGGCAAGTGGGAACTGGGATTCTACTAATACTTGGGAAGATGGGACAATTCCATTGTCAAGTCAGGGTGTGGAAATCCAGAGCGGGCACACGGTTACTTTCAACAGGAACGATACTGCTGTTACTTGCTCTACTATCACGATTTCAGGCACTTTGCAGTACGACGGTGCGGTGGATACAAGAACGATGGTTGTAGCAGGAAATATAGATATCCAGAATGGTGGAAAACTTCTGATGCCACCGAATACGGGCTATATTTCAGCATTAAAAATAAAATGTAACAGTGATGGTGAATTTGGAATAATTGTCAATAACGGTGGTATTTTTGATGTTCAAGGCAATACTACAACAACACCGTCTACAAGGAACTGCTTGATTGCTTCTGACAACCCGTCGGCAAAAACCTACATCCGAAATTTGTCTCAAACTGAGACAAATTTTAATCTCTATTATGTAGAAATAAGCAGTGTGGGAGTGAATGCCACCAGTAAATTCGGAATAACATTTGATGGTCCCGGCACAAGAGGAAAGATAAATTACTGCACCGTTCATAGTGGATATTATGATATTTATCTTAACCAAAGTTCCAACAACACAATAAGCAATAACAGTTGTTATTCAAGTTCTAATTATGGCATTCTCCTTTACAGCAATTGCAACAACAACACAATAAGTAATAACAGTTGCTATTCAAATTCTGCTTATGGCATTTACCTTTACAGCAGTTGCAACAACAACACAATAAGTAATAACAGTTGCTATTCAAATACTTCTTATGGCATTTACCTTGCCGGAGATTCCAACAACACAATAAGCAATAACAGTTGTTATTCAAATTCTGCTTATGGCATTTTACTTAACAACAATTCCAACAACAACATAATAAGCAATAACAGTTGCTATTCAAATACTAATTATGGCATTTGCCTTAACAACAGTTCCAACAATAACACAATAAGCAATAACAGTTGCTATTCAAATCAATATGGTATTGACACATATAATTCCATAAATAACACAGTGGTGAACTGTGAATTAGGTAAAGGTGGAAATAATACAAATGGTGATATTTATTATAGTGCTGGTTCTGTTTCCAAACTAACATTAAAGAATTGTAATTTGTATTCTGCCACTAAAGTGGCGACTAATGGGATGGATACTGCGGGGTCGTATCTGGTTTCGTATAATCAGGATGGGACATCAGGTAATGTAAAAATCTGGGGTGATTACCATATACAAAGCGGAAATTCGGAAATTTGGAATTTTGGAAATTTGTTATATGTATCAACAGCGACACAGCCGAATTCTACATTAAACGGAACAGGGTCAATTACTTATCCTGTAACTGTTGATAGTATGACGGTTACCGAGTTGTGGGAAGTGAAATGCGTTGGTGACCCGAGCTTTGAAGTAAAGCGTAGTTCCGCAATAGGCGCTTCATTCATATCAGATGGCACTGCTACAGAAGGTAGCGCTTACACAAGTACAGCGAGGGGAGTTGTATTCACTATCGGTTCAGATGCTTATAGCGTAGGTGATGTGTTTTATTTTGTTACAATCTCTTCATCTAACGACCAGAATGTTCAAAAGAAAATTGAATTCAGCGATACACCAGTTGGAACAAAATTGACCGTTGATACTGGTGGCACACTCCAAATGCTCGGCACACAAGCATATCCTACAATTTCTACCTCCGCAGCAAGCAATTATTACGGCTTCTATGCATCCGGCACAATCAATGCCAGTAATTATACGTTTTCTAATTTAGCCTCAAGCGGTGTTGTAATTGTTCCAGGGACAACTGTTGTGGATTTAAGTTCTGGCACTTTTGATACAATACAAGCCGGTGCAGGCGATGCAAGTTATATCCGTGTAACAGGTATAACATCAAACGCTACATTCTACAGTTGCGTATTCAACGATACATCTGGCACAGCAAATTACAATGTCAAAGCTGATGGCTCCGACATAAATTGGACATTCAGGAAATGGAGCGGTGTAAAAGCTGGAGAAGATTACGATTACGATGGCATCGGCTCAACAGTAACCTGGATAGACCCGCTATCTGTGGATATAACCGAACTATCATTCAATTTTGGGCAGGTGTCGTTTGGTGGCTCTGTAATCTCGGATTCAAGTGCAACAATTACAAATAATGGTGATGTAAACGCTACATACCAGATAAAACTGTCTACACCACCAGGCTGGACTGCAGGGACAACCGCGGGTATAGACCAGTTTGTATTTTATGTAATAGTAAGTTCCGCAGAACCAAGCCCGTCAGATTTTGGGAGTGAAGATATAGTATCAACAACAGCGCAGACCGCTACAAATACTGTCTTTGCAGGTCCAACAACAGAAAATGGTGTAAATGTTCCACCAGGCGAGAAGCGGTATATGTGGACACAGTTTTTAGCACCCACAAAAACAACAACCGAAACCCAACAAGGTATCACAATAACGATAACACCTGTATCACCATAAGGCAGGTTAAAGGTTAAAGCACGAATAGAGACACAAATATATAGTATAGGAATTTCCTTTTTTGGACGCAGATGTACGCAGATTTTAAAAATATAAATTTTAAATCTGTTTTTTCTGCGAAAATCAGCGTCCTATTAACTTGTTGAAATAAAATGGGACGAATAATCAATTATATTGAAATTAAAGATAAAAAATATTTGACATTATTTGATACTGGAGCAAAGAATACATATGTACTAAAAGAAATAGCTGATACTTTTCCTATACTTGAAATAGAAAAACCAGAACCTGTTAGCCTTGGCGGGAAGGTTCATCAGGTTACTAAAAAGTGTTTGATCGCAGGTTTTCTTGAAGGACTGCCAATTAGTTTTGAAGCAAGAGTGCTTGAAAATATTGGCAAGGATGATAAAGGAAATAACATTGCTATTTTAATAGGAGCATTAACTATGCAGGAATGGGGAATAGTTCCAGTCCCAGAAAAAGAAACCATTGATTTGACTCATTATCCTAAAGAGTTTGTTGAGTATTAAAATGGACGTGAAAAAAGGGGACGAAGGAAAATAAGGCAGGTTAAAGGTTTCCGCCAAAGGCGTCATGCCAAAGGCAGATCCGCCGTGGCGGAGATTCGCCTCAGGCGAAAAAGGTTAAAGGTTAAAATTAAAAACAAAAAAGAACCTGACAGGATTTACCCGCCTGACAACCGTCGGGCAGGCAGGATAAATCTCAACCACGAAGACACGAAACTCCGAAAAAAGTCTAAAACTTCGTGATTTCGTGATTATCTTGATGTACAGGGATTTTATACTTTTAGTGGAGTGAAAGATTATGGGTGAAACAAGAATAGAAATAGAAATTAAAGGAAAACGAAAAAAGGAAACTGTGAATGTTCTTGTTGATACAGGTGCAACACTTACTGTGATTTCAGAAAAAATTTTAGAATCGCTCGGTATAAGAAAAACTGAAGAAGTTGAGGTTGAATTGGCTGATGGCAAGGTTGTAAAAAGATTTCTTGGCGAAGCAAAAATTACTCTTGACAGTAAAAGTTTGACTACAAGGGTTATATTTGGTAAAAAGTCAGATACACAGGTTTTAGGCACGGTTGTGCTTGAAGAACTCGGACTTGCAGTTGACCCGATAAGGAAACGAATAATTCCAGTAAGGTATTTGTTTATGAAAATGGGTACGGTGGAAAATAAGGCAGGTTAAAGGTTAAATCACGAATAAAATCTTTAGAAGTTGCGATGAATTTTTCGCCAAAGGCGGTCCGCCTGTGGCAGAAAAAAATTATTCCGTGATTCCGTGCTTCAGTGGTTACGAAGTTTTCTTGCAGCATAGGAAATTATAAAACAACATCAGAAACCACAAGATTAACACAAGATTTACACAGATAATTAAAATTTTGATAATTTCTTACTTTTTTAATCTTGTGATAATCTGTGAAATCGTGTGGTTACAAGGTTTACTTGTAAATAGTTAAAATGAGTAGAATCATAAAAGAAATTGAAATTGAAGGTAAAAAAGCAACCGCACTGTTTGATACCGGTGCATATCATACTTATATTCGTAGAGAATATCTTGCAAATATCCCACAGCGAATTGTTTCTGTTCCAGAACCTTATAATATGGCTCTGGGTGGAAGAATTATTGAAGTTAAAGAATTATCTATTGCATTTGGTAAAATTGAAGGATTAGGTTTTGATGCAGAAGTGGTTCCTGTAGATACACTTGGGAAAACGGATGGATATGAATTAGATGTAATCATCGGCGTGTTAACTATGGAAAAATGGGAAATAAAACTTGACCCGAAAACAGGTGAACTTGATCTTGAAGGGCTACGGCGACGCGAGTTTACCGAATTTTATCTGAGAGAGGCGAATTTTTAATTGCCGTTACCGGAGGTGCGTATGAAATGCAGAAGCAAGAAGCAAGAAGCAAGAAGCAGTAATTGGCAGTGGTTTTTGGTTTTCCTTATCACCTGTTTCTTTTTATCTCCAATCTCCAATCTCCTATCTCCTATCTGCCTCTACGCCGAAGATGCAGAAATCAAACTGAACACATCAGATGGCTCTTCCTGTTTTGTTGTTCAGGACAAGAACGCTGCTGTTGTCTCAAGTATCACATCAGTCGGTAACGCATACTTCAAAGGCAATGTCGGCATCGGGACAATAGGGCCAGCAGGGAAATTAAGTGTCCAGGGGCAAGGCTCAAGTTATAGTTTATTTGTGTCAACAGCAAGTGATGGAAGTGTAGGTAATTTTGTTGTTACAAATTCTGGCAATGTCGGTATCGGGACGACAGGGCCGGCACAAAGACTTGACGTGACAGGTCACATTAGCCTGTCGGGAAATATCATTGGTCGTGGAGGTTCATGGTTGGATATTTATACAAATACATTGGATGGATCAGATACGAAAGCCACTAGAATCGGTGGCGGTGGCGACGTTTCTTCTGTTCGTGGCGCTGTTGCTACATTTTATGGGAATGAACACGCTACTTGGCCTGGGGTCTTAGAGTTAATTCCAGGAACAGGAGGAGATGTAATAATATACGCCAATGTCGGCATCGGGACGACGGGACCGGAGGGACGGCTACATGTTTTAAGTGATAGCACTTCTGATAAATATGTATTAGTTACAAGCCATACAGTAAGCGGGTATGGGTTAGTAGTTTCAACATCA
>JBFLWK010000034.1 GCA_040757695.1 Elusimicrobiota bacterium | reverse complement strand
GATAAGCTCGCCCGTTGGGGGGGGGGTAGGCTTTAGCCTAAACTTCCGCCGTAGGCGGATTCGTCTGGCGAAAAAGTTTAGCACCCAGTAGTAGTCGGCAATTAATTGCCGACTACTTTTTATTTGCATTTTTTTTAGTTTTTGGTATAATAATTGTTATGTTACCTGATAAAAACGGTTATTTTGGTGAGTTTGGTGGCAGATTCGTGCCTGAAACATTAATATCAGCATTGGTTGAACTTGAAAAATTTTACAAAAATGTAAGCAAATGCTTACATTTTAAACAGGAACTTGAGTACTATCTCACAAACTATGCTGGTAGACCTACTCCACTTTATTTCGCTAAGAACCTCTCAGAAAAATTTTCAATGAAAATTTTTCTGAAACGCGAAGACCTCTGCCATACTGGTGCACATAAAATCAATAATGCTATCGGTCAGGCACTGCTTGCTAAAAAAATGGGCAAAACACGTATCATCGCAGAAACCGGCGCAGGTCAGCACGGTGTCGCAACTGCAACCGTCTGTGCGTTATTCGGAATAAAATGCGATATCTATATGGGTGATGAGGATATAAAAAGACAGGCGATAAATGTGTATAGAATGAAACTTTTAGGTGCGAATGTTATACCGGTTCATTCAGGTAGCCGTACACTTAAAGATGCAATAAACGAATCAATACGCGATTGGGTAACAAATGTAAAAACAACATATTATCTTCTGGGCTCTTGTGTAGGTCCGCATCCTTACCCAGTGATTGTGCGTGATTTTCAGTCAGTAATCGGCAAAGAAGTATGTAAGCAAATGCTTACATTTTACAAACGGTTGCCGGATTATCTTGTTGCCTGTGTTGGTGGTGGTTCAAATTCAATTGGACTTTTTTCTCCATTTTATAACAATAGAAATGTAAAATTTATTGGTGTAGAAGCCGGCGGGCTCGGGCTTAAAACAGACAAGCACGCCGCATCGCTTGAACAAGGGAAAGTTGGTGTTCTGCATGGAACTAAAAGTTTTATACTACAGGATAAAAATGGCCAGATTTCACAGACACATTCTATCTCTGCAGGGCTTGATTATCCTGGTGTAGGTCCTGAACACGCATTTTATAAAACAACTGGCAGAGCAAAATATGTTTCTGTAACTGATAAAGAAGCATTAGCAGGGTTCAAGTTGCTATCTGAGACTGAAGGGATTATACCAGCATTAGAGCCTGCACACGCAATTGCGTATCTGTCTAAACTGAAAGCAAAAAATAAAATCATAGTTGTCTGTTTATCAGGAAGAGGCGATAAAGATATAAATATAGCAAGTGAAAAGTTAAAGGTTAAAAGTTAAAATGAACCGACTTGAAAAACTGCTAAAAGAATTAAAAAGCCAAAATAAAAAAGTACTGTCAGTTTTTTTAACAGTGGGTTATCCAAATATAAAAACAACTGAAAAATTGATAATTGAACTTGAGAAATATGTTGATATAATTGAACTCGGGATTCCGTTTTCAGACCCGATTGCTGATGGACCTACAATTCAGTATTCATCTCAGAAGGCACTTGAGAATGGTACAAATATTCACCAGGTTTTTGATATTATAAAAAATGTTAGACAAAAAAGTAATATACCAATAGCAATTATGGGATATTTGAATCCTATTTACAATTTCGGGTTAAACAAGTTTTTTCAGCAACTAAAAAAATGCCCGACAGAGACATTCGGGAATGACATTACAGGCGTTGATGGGCTAATAATCCCTGATATGCCATCAGAAGAAAGTAATAAAACCAGGAAATTAGCAAAAAAATATAAAATAGCATATATTCCGTTAGTTGCACTTACTACTGAAAAAAATCGGGCATTAAAAATTGCTAATTCATCAACTGGCTTTGTCTATGTAACTGCTGTGACAGGGATTACGGGTGTAAGAGAAAAAATTGATAGTGAGTTAATCCCGTTTCTAAAAACACTTTCTGCAAAAACTTCAAAACCGCTTTTTGTCGGGTTTGGTATATCTAAACCAGAACATATACAAAAATTAAAAAAATACTGTGATGGTTTTATTATCGGTAGTGCTGTGATTGAACAAATCCGCCAGAAAAAATCAGTAATAAATTTTGTCAAAAGTTTAAAAACCGTTCTCAACAATTTTTAATTTTCAATTTTACATTTTTAATTGCCTTTAACGGAGGAAGATATATGTCACAAGAAGAATCTAAAGAAAAGGTATCAGTTGCTGATGGTCTCTGGAAAAAATGTGATAGCTGTCAGAATATAATTTACAACAAAGAACTTACCGAAAATTTTTTTGTCTGTCCGAAATGTAACCACTATTTTCGGTTATCTGCAAAAGATAGAATAGCCACTCTTTTAGATGGCAACAGTTTTAGTGAAACCGCTGCAAACTTACAGACAACCGACCCGCTTGCTTTTAAGGACACTCAAAAGTATACAGTAAAAATAAAACATACTAAAACGAAAACAAAACTTGCAGAAGCAGTTACCACAGGTGTTGGAAAAATCAACGGTAAAGAAGTTGTTTTCTGTGCGATGGATTTTGATTTTTTAGGTGGTAGTATGGGCAGTGTCGTTGGCGAAAAAATTACACTTGCAATTGAAACAGCGATAGAAAAAAAGGTTCCACTTGTGATTGTTTCTGCGTCAGGTGGTGCAAGAATGCAGGAAGGAATGTTATCGCTGATGCAGATGACAAAAACAGCTGTCGCACTCGCAAAATTTTCAGAAACAAAAATACCGTTTATTTCTGTGTTAACCCATCCTGTTACAGGCGGCGTCTCTGCATCATATGCATTCTTAGGTGATGTAATTATTGCAGAGCCCAAAGCGTTAATCGGCTTTGCAGGACCGCGTGTAATAGAGCAGACAATCAAACAAAAACTACCTGATGGGTTTCAACTTTCAGAATTCTTGCTTGAACATGGCCAGATTGATATAGTTGTTGAGCGAAAAGAACTTAAAAATACAATTTCAAAAGTAATTGATTTGCTATACTGACCTTCCAATGTAAGCATTTGCTTACATTTTGTTGTATTGGAAACTGAATAATTGACCACGAAAACACGAAAGTTAGAAAACACAAAATGGAATAAAGAACTTTAATGAAATATAATGAAGCAGTTAAAATCGTAGATAATTTTGAAGAGTTCAGATACAGATTTGGTTTAGCACGAATCAGAAAATTTTTATGCCGGCTTGACAGCCCACAGGATAAACTAAAAATTATCCATATTGCAGGCACCAATGGGAAAGGTTCGGTTGCTGCGTATATTTCTACAATTTTACAAAACGCAGGCTACAAAGTCGGGCTTTACACATCACCACATCTGTTAGATATCAGAGAACGAATACAGATAAACAACAAAAAAATTACAAAAAAAGATTTTACACAATTTGTATTTAACTATACCCTACACTCTACACCCTACACCCTGACATATTTTGAATTCTTAACTGCAATGGCATTTTGGTATTTTGCAAAAGAAAATGTTAATTTTGCTGTGATTGAAGTGGGGCTTGGTGGCCGATTAGATGCGACAAATGTTATAAAAAATCCGCTGGTTTCTATTATTACAAATATATCGCTTGAGCACACACAATATCTTGGAAACACAACTGAAAAAATAGCAAAAGAAAAAGCAGGAATAATAAAAACTAATGGGACTGTTATAACATCATGCTATGGAAAAGCATTAAAAAAAATACAAGAAATTGCGAGTTCAAAAAATGCAAAAGTTATAAAAATTCAGAATAACAGAAATTATAAAATCTCACTTTTTGGAGAACACCAGCAACAAAATGCAAGTCTGGCAGTCGCAGTTTGTAGATTTTTAAGCATTCCTGAAAAATATATTATTACTGGATTACAAAACACATACTGGCCGGCAAGGTTTGAAGTAAAACAATTCAAAATTAAAAATTCAAAATTAAAAATTGTTTTAGATGTTGTACATAATCCTGCGGGAATGTTGGTGCTTAAAAATTCAATAAAAAAATATTTTGGCAAAAAAATCAATTTTGTATTTGGTGTGTTAGCAGATAAGGATTACAAAAAAATGGTAAGAATTATTGCACCTATTGTAAAAAATGTTTTTATTTCAGCACCCGAAAATAATCGTGCATTAAGTCCACAAATTGTCCAAAAAGAGTTTTTAGCCTATATCTCGCCAGAAAATATTTTTGTTTTCAGCAATATAAAAAAGGCAATTAAATTTGCGATAGCAAATTTAGCAGATTTATGTATTACAGGCTCAACCTATACGGTTGGTGAGGCATTAAGGGCAATTAAAAATTAAAAATGTAAAATGTAAAATTAAGGATTGATATGAATCTTATTGGTATAGATATTGGTGGCACTAAAATACTTATTATTTTAACTGATGAAACAGGCAAAATAAAAAACCGAGTTGAACTCCCGACACCTAAAGGTTCACCAGCACTTGTACTTGACAAAATCGTTCAGCAATTAAAACTATGTGAAAAGTTTAAGTCAATCGGGGTTGGTATAGCAGGCGATATTGATAGCAAAAATGGTATCGTTCGGCATTCGCCTAATCTTCATAAATGGACAAATGTCCATTTAAAAAAATACTTTGAGGTACGAACAAATGTTCGTACTGTTGTTGATAATGATGCTAACTGCGCTGCGGTTGGCTCATATATTCTTGATGGCAAAAAAAAATACAAGAATTTTATTACAATTACGCTTGGAACCGGTATTGGTGGCGGATTTATTACAAATGGCGAACTTTATCGGGGTTCAACTGGTTCTGCAGGTGAAGCAGGACATATTACTATCAATCAGAATGGTCCAAGATGCAGTTGTGGAAATTATGGCTGTCTTGAATCGTATATTGGTACGAAAGGCATAATTAGAATAGCAATCAAGCAGGGGTTAAAAAATAAAAACTTAACACCTGCCGTAATTGCAGAATTAGCGCGGAATGGTAATAAAAAAGCAGTTCTTGTCTACCAAAAAACAGCCGAATATCTTGCGGTTGGAACTGGCAATCTTATCAATATTTTCAATCCGGATATGATAACTTTTTCAGGTGGTGTTTCAGCCAACTGGGATTTAATAAAAAAACCGTTTTTTACAGAATTAAAAAAGCGTGTTTTTACAGCATCGCTAAAACATGTCAAAATTATCAAATCCAAACACGCTAAAAACCTCGGAGCAATCGGTGCGGCACTTTTGTCAAAAAAAAGTGATTAAGTGGTTATGTGGTTATGTGGTTAGTAAACTTCAAGTGGTTAAGTAATTATGTGGTTAGGTGGTTAGTTTCTACTAATCACTTATTCACTTATTCACTTATTCACTTGCTTTTTTTCACTTATCCACTTATCCACTGCCTTTCCGCACAGGAAGTAGATATCACATCTGATAAACTGGACTATGACCGACAGAAAGGTATCGCAATTTTTTCTGGTAATGTAAAACTGGCTGTAAAAGATATAGCAATGACCTGTGATAATGCTACATCAAACTTAGTAAAGAAAGATATCTGGCTTGAGAATACTACTTTTTCAACTTGTAATCTTGAAAACCCGCATTACAGATTCTGGTCAAAAAAAGTCCATCTTGTCGCTAACAAAAAAATAACTGCAACCAATGTTATTTTCTATTTAGACGATGTGCCTGTATTTATACTGCCATACTATTATAAATCGCTCCGTGATAAAAAACTGGAGATTGATATCAGGCAGGGCTATAATCAGCGTGATGACTATTATGCAAAAACTACTATTAAGTATCCATTTACCGACTATCTTTATAGCAAACTGTATCTGGATTATTTTTCTTACAAAGGCTGGGGAACAGGTACAGAACTGAATTATAATTTTGAGAGAGATGAATGGGGTGGAGATGCCGGGCAGAAAACACAGGGCTCTATCTATGGGTATCATATCTTTGAGCAAGATAACGGAATAAGACGCTGGAATCTTCAGGTGTATCACTGGCAGGATTTGTCGTATAACTGGACTGCTCAGATAAACTCAAATCTTGCTAGTGACGAATCGTTTAACAACTATTATACTCGGGACTGGATAAGAGTTAACAGAGCAGTAGATTCATCTATCGCATTCACCAAAACTGCTAAACAATCAACTACCCGAATACTGTTTTCAAGATACGATGTGTTTGATTCTACTGAAAGCAAGTATATTCTGACTAATATGGTTGTGCCATCATTCGCATATACAACCACGCAGATAAAACTAAAAAACCTGCCACTTTACTATAAATGGGGTTTGAATGCTGACAAAACATGGTCACGAATAACTGATTTTTTTCTGACAAAAGGTAATGCAAACTTTGATATTTCCAGCCCACTGCGACTGACAAGAATAATTACACTCACGCCTGCAACCGGGCTTACTCAATACTGGCAGGACAGAATCAACAAACAAAACCCGGCAGATATCTATAAAAGTGTCCATAGAACCGATATGAATTTGAATCTCAGACCTGTTTATTTTTTAAGTCAGGATTTCGGTCATCATTTTGAGCAGGAAATAGAGAAACCACATGATGAGTATCACGGTGTGCTCGTGAACAAATTGAGAACTACGCAGTCTGCATATTTTGATAACCTGACATTACGAATATGGACAGGGTTTAATATACGGCGAAAATTGCACGAAAAAATTGGTGGCTTGGATGATATTAAACAGCGGCTGGATGGTATCACATCTGAAATTGATTTTTACACTTACAATATACTAAATATCTACTATAAAAATGATTACAGTATCCTGTACGAAAAACCTAATTCTGTCCAGCTAAATACAAGTGTAAAAGCTGGCAGAGGCGAAGGCGATGTCTATTTGAAAAACGGGTTCTCATATAATCGGCTTCAGCCGCAAAAACTTACTTTTTTTAACGAACTCGGACTGAAACCTACACGAAACTGGCAACTTTCTTACAAAATGCAATCTTCGTTTAACTACGATTCTTCAGCGGATGTAAAATACTATCTCTCAAACTTTAAATTCTATGAATACCAGTTCAGTATCTATCGCGACCTGCACTGCTGGGAAGCAGTATTCAGTTATCTTGAACGCGCACCACTTACTACTACTGAAGAAATTTATTATGAAGTCCGATTTAATATAAGAATCAAGCCCACTGTTACTGATAAGCAAAAAGAACAGCAGGATACAGATTGGGAACGGAAATGGTACCCGTGGCGATAGAGGCAATTAAAAATGTAAAATGTAAAATTAATTTTTAATTTGTCTATTAGTCATGTGTCAAAAAACACCTTGACAATCTCATCTAAATATGTTATAAATATAGTGAAGCCATAGAAATTCCAATACAATTCCAATGCGGGTTTGGAATTGTGTTTCAGTGGTAAAATTAAAAGTAGGCTACCCCTTAAGGGGTAGTCTACAGATTTCAGCAAAACTGAACTGTTATTTCTAGATTATATGAAAAAACTTATCAACTTATCAACTTATCAACTTATCAACCGCCGTTCTGGTCTGTCCCAGGTTGAGATAATGGTGGCGATACTTGTTATCAGTATCGTTATTCTCGGCGTAATTACCACTTTCTCAACTATTGGTAAAGGTATTATCGTATCTAAAGCACGAACTATCGCGAATAATTTAGGACAGGAAAAAGTAGAGGCATTAAAAAATGTTTCATACTCGCGGTTATTAACGACTTCACAGGACGACCTTGATACTTACGGCTACGATAACACAAATACTGACTATACACCGGAAACACTGACGGTTGGCGATATTAGTTTTACAAGGCGTGTAACTGTCTGGAAGGCGCATGAAGAATCTATTGGCAGTGAGACGGTAATTTCTACAATGTCTGCAACTGCCGAAGACGAGGGTATCAAAAAAATCAAAATAGAGGTAGTATGGACAGAGGGTGGTGAATCTAAAAACCTTGTTTTATACAATTTCAGAGACGACCCGAACAGGTCAGTATTATCTGGCAAGATTTTCGGGCTTGTTACAACTACAGGCACCGCGGTTGGTATTGCAAGTGCAAAGGTAGAAATTGTGCAGGATATCAATAAAGATGCTACAACCTCTACAACCGGCTATTATCTGATTAAGACAACCTCACCCGCCACCGTTCAAGTTCGTGCCTCAAAAGATGGCTACTGGGACTCTACATCTGCCAATTTTTCAGTTAATACAAACCCGCAAAACTTGCAACTTCAGCAGAAACTAACAGGCACAGTTACCGGCTGGGTTGTAATAAACGAGCATCCTGTAATCAGCCAGGTATGTGCATCTACCAAACCTGCAGGTATTGCTGGTGAACAGGAATATGTAGAACTTTTTAACCCAACAACCTGGGCATGGTTAATAGGTGACTGCACCGTTTATTATATTGACGAAAATAATAATCCGTTAGGTGCTGCAGATTCAAAAATACTGCCTGCAGTTTATACCAATACAGTTATTCCACCTTCTTGCTATTTTTTGATTGCTAATACCGGTGCTGTAGTAATGGGTGGTACAACATATTATGCTGACGGCTGTTACAGTACTATATATGAGGATTATATCAAAGATGATACTGCAGGCGGGATTGTTTTAGCCTGGGCTGATGACCCAAACGATAAAATTGATAGTGTTGCATGGAGCTCTACTGCAAAAGATGCACCTTCAAGAGCAGTTGAAGGAGAATGTGAAGCTGAACTTTGGACAAGTTCTGCTATTATGCGAAGTTCTTACTATGAAGGTACCGATTATGGTTGGCGATATGAAGGTAATGCTTACGATTCCAATGATAACGAAACTGATTTCAGATACCGCAATCCTGCAGAGGAATCATTGCTAAGACCACGAAATTCGTCAAATACAAAAACAGTTGTTTCAGGCACACCTGCATATGGCGCGTATATTTCTGCAAATGATGGGCTCTCATCACTTACATTTGCATATATGGAACCAACATCAAGAAATGCATACTTTTCTATATCTGTTGCAACCGGCAGTTGCACTGTCTATATCTCATCAAGAGAATATTTCAGAGAGATATCAAATGTTTCTGTGAGTTATGGTGTCGGTACTGCAATCCCGAATTCGGCAACATCACCGCAATGGCCTGATACTGACAGAAATGAAGTGATACTTTCTTCACCGGTGGCTGGCGGGGTTATTTACGGTGGAGTAGTCCGAGGTGACACCTGGGTAGGTGTGTCAGGGATTCGTGTTGAAGCAGGTATCTATTCAGCAACTACTGACTCATCTGGTTCTTTCAGTTTTTCAGTTGATGCGGGCTCTTATACAGTAATAGCAAATCCTGATTATTTTTCTGCTTCCTGGACTTCAGGTGATGATGAACCAGATGCTTCAAATACAGTTCAAGTAACAGAAGGTTCTGCTGCTGATGCCGGTGCGCTTTATATCTATCCTGCAGGCTGGGTATCAGGACATACATATAATGCATCAGGCGGTAATTTGCCGTATATCACTGTTAGAGCAACCGTTCCCGCTGCCGGCTGGTCAAAGGATGTTCTTTCAGAAACTGACGGAACATATCTGAGGAAAGGTGTTCGGACAGGTAGTTGCTATATGTTCCCTGTGCTTGATGCAGCGGATTCTTATACCAGTGCTAAAACCTATCCGATAACCGTTTCTCAAGGTGTTGAAGATACAGGCAACAATTTTACAATAACATCCGCATGGGGCAAAATAAAAGGGACTGTCTCAGATACTGAAATAGGCGGAAATATTACAACTGGCGTTTTAATTGTGGCTACAACAGTTGCCGCAGAACCGCCTGAAAGCCCGTCAGCAATTGACTCATCTTTCAGAAGTGGTACAAAAATTTATTACGGAACTGTATCACTTTCTGACGGCACATATGAGGTTCTTGTAAGGAAGGGCTGGACATATAATCTGCGAGCTTGGTACACCAAAACATCAGGAACCAGTGTTACAACTAAAACCAAAACCGGAGTCACATCTACAGCAGTTGATGATACTACTTCACCAGTAACAGTGAACTTTTCAGGCAGTTGGTAGGAAAACTGTGTAATGTGTTATGTGTTATGTGTAATGAAGATTATAAAAATTATGTATTTGATTTTGAGAAATTAGAAGTATATAAAATAGCACTGAAATTTATTAGCAAGGTTTTCAAAATATATGGGAAATTGCAACCAGGATATCGTTATTTAATTGGAGACCAGTTTACCAGGTCAGCACTTTCTATTGCGAATAATATTGCTGAAGGAAGTGGAAAAGAATCAAAGAAAGGTAAATCACAGTTTTACAATATAGCACTAAATTCTGGACGAGAATGTATTCCAATGATAACTTTACTCTTAACCGAACAGCAGATTACAAAAGAAGAATTTGATGATTTAAGGTCAGTTTGTATTCATATTTGTAATATGCTTGGGAAATTAATTAGGAGTTTGAAGTGATTACATTACACATCACACATTACACATTACACAAATCTAAAGGTCTTACCTTCATAGAACTAATGATAAATGTGGCTATGATATCTATTATGGCATTCGCACTGTCATCATTATTCTTAAAATGGATACAACTCTGGTATCTTTCTCAGGCAAAAACAGAAATCCAGCGTGATGCAAGAACCTGTATCTCAGCAATAAACAAACACTTAAGGCAGGCGGACGCATCATCGGTTGTTGTGGATAGATATGACAGCAATCAGCCGCCATATTCAAGAATAACATTCACAAAAGATAGCCAGACACATATCTATTATCAGAAAGACCAGGAACTGTATGAAGTGATTAGTTCTACAAGAAGCATTGCAAAATCATTGAGGGCTGTTCAATTCACATATCCGCAGACATCAGACGACTCTATTATAAATGTTTCTATAACATTTGAGAAATCTACATTCTCAGCAAGACGAAAAGCACTGCAGTTATCAGTAGAAAAAGTAAGGATTATGAATTGAGAGAGTAAGAGGCAAGAAGCAAGAAGCAGGAAGCAAGAAGCAAGATGATAAGAACATACAAAGATTTGAAAGTTTATACTTTATCATATGAATTAGCAATGGAGATTTTTGAGATAACAAAAAAATTTCCAAAAGAAGAAACATATTCATTAACAGACCAAATAAGACGGTCGTCAAGGTCTATTCCTGCTAATATTGTAGAAGGATGGGCAAAGAGAAAATATAAAGACGTATTTCTACGACATCTTAACGATGCTGTTGGTTCTTGTGAAGAGGTAAAAGTATGGTTAAATTTTTCAAAAGATTGTAAGTATATTAGCAACGAAATTTATGAAAATCTAACTAAAAAATATAATGAAGTTGGCGCAATGCTTTTCGCACTAATAAAAAACTGGCAGAAATTCTGACTTCTTGTTTCTTGCTTCTGTTTTAAGGAGGGATTATGAAATTTTTTAATCGTCTTAAATCTTACTTCTTGCCTCTTGCTTCTTGCTTCTGTCGTTCTGGTCAGGTCGTCGTCATTATGCTCATCCTCGCTATGGTTATAGCCATCATTATCCCCGCACTTGTGTATTTCTCTCAACATGAAGCAAAATGGACAACAAAAGAAACCAAGTCTACACGAGCATTCCATCTCGCAGAAGCCGGTATTGATCGCGGTGTTTTCGCATTAAATGGTGAAGAAAACGGCTGGAATAATGCAAGAAATGGAATAGTTCCGTCGGGTTATGATGGAGGAACTGAATTTACAGATATTGCAGGCGGGAGATATAAAATAAGAATATCATCAGGGCCTGAATCGGGTGAGGTTACAATCGCATCTGTAGCTCAGGATACTGCCGGACGAGAACTACGCGGGATTAGAGCGATATATTCTAGACAAGCAGCACAATCAGCAATAGATGCTGATGGGAATATTGGTTCAGCAGGAAGTTTTGAAATACATTGGGGAGCAATCAAATCAAGAGGGAATATCAATCTTACTGGTGGTGCTGCAAACAGATACTATCCAAGAAAATATGCAAGAGGGAATATCGATCCCAGAAATCCACCTGATACTGATGATTGCGAGTACTGGGCGAAAGAGACGCTTCCAGATTTACCTGAAGTTGACCTACCAACCTATCTGGAGAGAGCGAAAGCATATAACCCAGTTTATGAAAATGGAACACCTGATTCCGATGATCCATCTCCCGAAGGTGGTTATCATGAAGGGAATGTAACATTCGGGCCTAATTTCAGAGATTATGAAACAGGTTTAACTGTAAATGGTGTAGCAGGAGATGGCGATACACCAACATATTATGTAACCGGGAATGTTACCATAAAAACCAATACATTTATAAGAGGAGACTTAATATGTCTGGGGAATCTTGAATTAAAAGGTAATGGCTGGGCTAATACAGCTAAAACTGATGTTGCTCCTAATTATAGAGTATTTATCCCAAATAATGCAAGGAAAGAATATTTTCATAAAGATGGTTGTACACATACAACCGCACAGGATGTATGGACTAGTAATGGTTGGGCAAATGGTGCTCAGGCAACTTTAAATGATATAATGCTTCATGGACTTATTTATGTTGATGGGAATATTACTTCACAAGCAGGAAATCAAGCAATTGTTGGTGTTGTGATTGGTGATGGGAATACTGAGAACTTAAATGGTAATTCTGTAATTTATTATAATGAAGAGGTCGCAGATAATGTAATCTATCAGGAACAGAAATTCACAAGAGAATCCTGGACAGAATTTGCGCCTGGCTCCTGGAATAATCCAAACTGGTAAGGAAATGGGGACGGAGGAAAAGCAGAATTAACCACGAAAACGCGAAATTCCGAAAAGAATCTTTCTTCGTACCTTCGTGCTTTCGTGATTAAAAAAATGAGATTGTTGAAAAACCTTACCACAGAGACACGGAGAGCACAGAGAACAAAATAAAACCAATTAGAAAAATTATCACTGTTTTCCCTGTCAGAAGGAGGCGGTATGGCATATAACATTTCATATGAACCTGAAGCAGATGTGCTTACTATTCGGGTATCAAAAGAAGGTAAAATTGATGATGCAGAAATGGTTGGTGATGTTGTATTACACTGGGATAAGAACGGTAATCCTGTAATGGTAGAATTTCTTAATGCGACTAAAATTGTTCCCAAAATGGTAGAGGCATTTGCTAAACGCGAATTAGCAGTGGTGGCTTAAAAATAGTAAAAAAATAAAAAAATGGGGACGGAGGGAAATAATGGGTTTAGAATGGTTAGTAGCAGTTATTACAGTTATAGCAGGTGTAGTAACTATTGTTTGGTTTGTTCGGGATATACGGAAAGAAAACAGTAAAGTTTTGAAAGCGATTCTAAATGCTCAAAACTCATCTGTTGAAATCCAGAAAGAAGCGATTGAAATCCAGAAAGAAGCAATTGAAATCCAGAAAGGTCAAACCGAAATACTTGCTAAAATTGAAGAAGGTCAAAGAAAAGGGTTTGCTGTTTTGGCTGAGATGCTGTTGAACCAAACTAAGATATTAGAAAAGATAACAATTCGTCAAACTTAAAAATGGGGACGTTAAAAATGGGGACGGAGGAAAATTGATATGGATTTTGTAATTGGGGGCTATATTTTGGGTGGCGCAACAATTTTTGGTGTCATAGTTGGTGTGTTTTCAGTATGGAATGGTCGGCGAACCCGTGCTGATTTAAAAGAAATTATGCAAAGTATCGGCACAAAAATAGATGAAGGATTTAGAAAGATGGATGAGGGTTTCAGGAAAATGGATGAGGGTTTCAGGAAAATGGATGAACGAACAGCAATAATTGCTGAACAGACAGAAATGGTTGCTAAATTAATTTCACAGATACCACAGAAAACAGCAATGTTAACAAAAGAATCTAAAACATGAAATAATTAAGAAATTAGAGGAGGTTTTGTGGAGTTAGCAGTTGGAATAGGATTAAGTGTGATGGGTGTGATATTAGGTTTTGTGTGGCTTATAAACAACAAGAGTAACAACAGAGTAATTAAAGAAATATCTACGGAAACACAAAAAGTGATAGATGAAATGCGAAAAGAAACACTGGAAATACTAAAGATAATGGATGAAAGAACTGTAAAAATGGATGAACGAACCGCAAAAATATCTGAGCAGATAAACAAGATGGATGAACACATCGGAATCATACCACTAAGAACAGTGCAACTTAGCCGTGAAGAAAAACAGTAATATAAAACAGAAAAATAAGAATTAGGGGACTAATAATTAAAACTGCGAAAACGCTCAATCCCGAGTCCGCGTAAAACCGCTTAAAGCGAAATCAAAGATGTTTTAACCAAAAGCGGAACTAATAATCTGCTGGTAGACTTCTACCAAACAAAAATAGGTTTCTACAAAATGCCGGTAGAAAGGGCGGGATTCACAGAAAAAGTGGAGGTGAGAAAATGGGACTTACGGTTTTAAAAGTTGAAGTAGGCAATCCGGCAAAACCTGAGATTACTGAAAAGGTAGAATTTTTGATTGACTCAGGCGCAATTTATTCAGTAGTTCCAAGTGGCATTTTGAATAAACTGGGAATCAAACCATTGTCAGAAGAGGAATTTAGACTTGCAAATGGCGAAAAGATTACACGGAAAAAGGGAATAGCGCTTTTTAAGTATCTTGATAAAATTGGCGGTGCGGATGTTATTTTTGGCGAAGAGGATGATAGCATACTTTTAGGTGCTTTTACCCTTGAATCATTAGGTCTAATCCTTGATCCTTTAAAACGCCAGTTAAAAACCCTACCTATGATTCTTGCTTAAAAGGGCCAGTAGGAATAATGGGGACGGAGGAAAATCTATATGGGTGAGATACGGGTCAAAGTCCGTTTAGAGAACGAAGTAGATTTATTCCTATATGAAGAAAACAAAATAGTCAAGAAAAAGGTTAGGTCCGCGGAAGTAGATGCATTAGTAGATACCGGCGCTGTTATGGTGCTTTTACCGCAGGATTTGGTTGAAAAATTGGGCTTACGAAAGTTTGGTAAAGCAATAATCACACTGGCTAATGAAGAGAAAGTTGAATTAGATAAAGCCGGCACCGTGGCACTCACAATAGGCGATAGACAGATGAAAACGGCTTGTCTTGTTGGACCACCGGGCTGCGAGCCACTTATTGGTCAACTTGTTCTTGAAGAATTGGATTTGATTCCAGATCCTTTGAAACGAACTATTACACCAAGACCAGAATCTCCTTATCTTCCGACATTAAAATTGAAATATACTGATAAAAATAAGTGAATACCTTCAAACTTGTATCCAAATTCAAGCCTGCAGGTGACCAGCCGGAAGCAATTTCTCAACTTGTTGATGGAATAAAAAGCAGTCCGAAGTCCGAAGTCCGAAGTCAAAAACACCAGGTACTTTTAGGTGTTACAGGTTCTGGCAAAACATTCACAATCGCAAATGTAATCGCACAGGTTCAAAAACCGACGCTTGTTATCTCACACAACAAAACGCTTGCCGCACAACTCTATTCTGAATTTAAGAGTTTTTTTCCGCATAACGCCGTTGAGTATTTCATCTCATACTACGATTATTACCAGCCGGAAGCGTATATTCCTCAAACGGACACCTACATAGAAAAAGATGCATCAATCAACGAGTATATAGACCGTCTGCGGCTGAAAGCGACCTCTTCAATTTTATCCCGGAATGATGTAATTGTTGTTGCCTCCGTTTCCTGTATTTACAATCTTGGCTCACCAGCAGATTTCAGTGAAATGTGTGTGGTTGTAGAAAAAGGAAAAATAATGAGTCGCGATTTTTTGCTATCTGAACTTGTCGGCATTCATTACGAACGAAATGATACTGATTTTTCAAGAGGAACATTTCGTGTTTGCGGAAACACGGTAACTGTTTTTCCAGCTAATTCTGAAACTGCCGTCCGTGTAGAATTCTCAGGTTCTGAAATCGCAAAAATTACCGAAATAAATCCACTTACTGGGAGTCCGCTCACCCGCTCACCCGCTCACCCGCTCACCCGCTATTTTATCTATCCTGCAAAACATTTCGTAACCCCGAGACCCCGTTTAGAACAAGCAGTAGAAGAAATAAAAAAAGAGTTAAAAGAACGATTGGAGTTCTTTCAAAAGGAAGGTAAGTTGTTAGAAGCACAACGGCTTGAACAACGGACAAATTACGACATTGAAATGCTTCTGGAAATGGGCTATTGCCACGGGATTGAAAATTATTCAAGACATCTCTCTGGTCGACCTGCAGGTAGCCGTCCACCTTGTTTAATAGATTATTTTCTATCAGGATGTTTTCGTGTTGGCGACAACATGAAAACATCGTTTTTAACAATTATTGACGAATCACATGTCACAATTCCACAAATCTACGGAATGTATAAAGGCGATAGAGCACGAAAAGAAACATTGATTGATTTCGGTTTCCGACTCCCATCCGCACTTGATAACCGTCCACAGAAATTTGATGAGTTTGAGTCGCTTGTTGAAGATGTAATTTATATGTCCGCAACCCCTGCAGAATACGAACTCAAAAAATCAAACGGGATAATCGTAGAGCAGATTGTCCGTCCCACTGGGCTTGTTGACCCTGAAGTAAAAATAAAACCAACCGAAAACCAAATTGATAACTTAATCTCGGAAATAGAAAAAGTTGTCAAACGAAAAGAACGGGTGTTGGTAACGACACTCACAAAAAGAATGGCGGAAGACCTCGCTGAATATCTTTACGAAAAAAAATTACTTGTAAAATATCTGCATTCTGATATTGAAGCGTTAGAACGAATAGAAATCCTTAACGATTTACGAAAAGGTAATTTTGATGTGCTCGTCGGTGTGAATCTGCTCCGTGAAGGACTTGACTTGCCTGAAGTTTCGTTAGTTGCTGTTCTGGATGCTGACAAAGAGGGCTTTTTAAGAAGCGAGACATCGCTGATACAGGTTTCAGGCAGAGCTGCAAGAAATATCAACGGCACTGTAATTCTCTATGCGGATAATATCACTGGCTCTATGAAACGAGCAGTATCGGAAATGAGCCGCCGTCGGCAGAAACAACTCTACTACAACAAGAAACATAAAATTATACCTAAAACGATTGTAAAAGCGGTTGATGAATTGGAAGAGTTTCAGTATAAGGCAAAACAGGACTCTCTGCTTCTTGTCAAAGAGGATATTCTTAAATATACTACAAAGGATATTTTTCAACTTGAAAAAGAAATGAGCGATGCAGCGGATAATCTTAATTTTGAACTTGCAGCAGTTCTGCGGGATAAAATCTTTGAATTAAAAGAAATGCAAATTAAAAAAAGAAATGAATTGGCATAGTAGCAGATTTCAATCTGCTGCCAACGATTGTAAGAAAAAAGATGCAAGGGCATAGACGGGTTTTAACCCGTCTGGTTATGCCCGAAGCATCACACCACAAAGTAGCCGAGAATTCATTCTCGGGTGAGCGAAGCGAAAAAAATGAGAAAAGATAATATAATTTTGGGAATAATTCTTGTAGTTGGCTTTTTTTTAAGGGTCTGGCATCTTGATTTGATGGAGTTTAAGCAAGATGAAGCATTCGCATGTTTAAAGGCAACACATATTGCAAATTTTTCTGAATTTCCACTGGCGGGATTAAAGTCAAGTGTTGGAATTCATAATCCACCATTATTTATATATCTGATGGCTGTTCCATTTATTTTTTCAAGAAATCCACTCGCTGGAGCGTTTTTTGTGGTTCTGATGAATACCATAACAATTTTGCTTACCTATAAATTAGCCAACAAGTTGTTTAATAAAAAAACAGCACTAATATCTAGTTCGCTATTTGCGTTTTCACCATGGACAGTAATTTATTCAAGAAAAATCTGGGCACAGGATTTTCTTCCATTTTTTACACTCGTATTTTTACTTGTTGTTTTGGAATTTTTGATTGACAATAAGCCTAAACAGATTTTATGGATTCTGATTTTTTTAGCATGCCTTGTCCAGATTCACTTTTCGGGGATTGCAGGTGTATTTTTCTTGATTTTGACCTGTTGGGTTGTTAAACCAAAATTCAATAAAAAATATCTGTTTGTGGGTTTGATGATTGTTTTGTTTTTGTTTCTTCCGTATTTGGTTTTTCAATACAAAAATAATTTTGAGGATTTAAGAAACTTTGTTCAGTCGTTTTCTGAAGGAATATATAAAGAAAATTTCTCTGTTAGGCCGGTGTTTTTTTACTTTTTGACAAATATAAATTGCGGAAATTTTCAGTATCTGATAGGAAACTATTCTGAAAAATTTTATTCTCAATTGTCCTTTTTTAATTTTGTAAATTATCTGGAAATAATTCTTTTTTTGGCAGGGCTGATTTTTTGTATTTGTAAATTATTTATTAAAGACAAGAATAAAAAAAATTTTTTGATTTTGGTTATCTGGCTGTTAACACCGATATTTCTTTTGATTTTCATTCGGATAAGAATTTATCCGCATTATCTGGTAATTCAATATCCTGTGCAATTTATTTTGGTTGCAATTTTTCTTGATAGTTTACAAAAATTTTTCAGGAAAAAAGGAACAGCGATAATAATAACTATCACCTTTTTTATTCTCTGCAGTAATGTATTCAGTATCTTTAAATTTTACGAGCTGATTGATGAATTAGGTGGTGCGCCGGGCGATTACGGGACATCTTACAAATTCAAAAATCAGGCAATCCGCTACATTCTTACTAAATCGCAGGGTATTCCGCAAACTGTTAAGGATATTACGCCGGATAAAAAATTGAGTTTAGAATATCAGTATCTTATTCAATACAATTCACGAATTATGTTCGGCGTTGCTGTGCAAAAATCAACAAAGCAATTTTTTATACTTGATACATTTCGTTTCGGTTCCTCCAAAAAAACCAATGTATTTCCGATGCGTAGTTTCGGTCCTGTTTATGTATACACAATTTTTGATTGAAAATATAAAAAAAATTTGGTAAAATAGAATTATGAAGAAAATTTTAGTTTATTATATATTTTCTATTTGTTTGTTAAATTTTTGTAATGCTGATTGACGTATTTCAAATATAGAAGAAGGCCAAAGAGTCGGTTATCCGGTTATCCGAGTTGGCACTAAAAACAACCCGTATATTTTTTATAACTCAGCAGGAACTTTGAAATATGATTTGGTAGAAAATCAATATTATCTATTAACGGCAATGACTCTTGATAAAAATGATATTCCGCATATCATTTTTAGTGACGGGCGAGAATTAGAATATCTTACAAAAGTTGATGGCATATGGAGTTATGAAAACATAATACTTCGCAATCCGAATCTCCAATATCTACCTGAAGAAATACAACAAATCGCAATCAAGATAGACGAAGATAATAATCTAGTAGTAGTGTTTTATGGGGGTGTACGAAAATTTCTAAAATATGCTATAAAAAATCAAAAAAGTAGAAAATGGGAACTAAAATAAGCAATTACATTGGTAACACCTCACTTGTAATAGATAGAAACGACCAACCCCATATAAGTTACATCAACGAAGCATTCAATGAAGTAAGATATGCCAAATGTAATGTAAGTGGTGAGTGGGAAAAAAACATTATTGATAATGGAGAAGAAATAGGAGTTTATTTCTCCATTGTTATAGACAATAATTTAATTCCTCATATTGTATATGGTTATTATAATTTGGCTAAACCAGTTAAGGATATAAAAAACCAAGATGAAAACATAAGAATAGAAGCAGTTAAAAAAATAATAGAAACAATAAACAGTGATGAGAAAATAAGAAATTTCGCTATGTGTAGCGAAGATGTTCACGAAATTTTAATATCCATCATAATAAATAAAAAAGAAGATATTCATTTACGAAATTCAGCAGCATTTGTGTTGGGCCCGGTTCTAAAACATACCAATGACCCGCGATTATTCACACCTTTGAGTCAGGATTTGAAGGATAAAGATGCAAGAATTCGTTCAGATACCGATTATTTAATAAGTGTTTTAGCTTACATTCTTTTGACAACACCGCTAATAGAAACACTAGATGATAAAGATAAAGATGTTCGTAAAATGGCTGCATTTGCATTAGGTGAATTAGGATGTCATTCAGACAAATATCTAATAGCGAAATTAAATGACCCTGACCCGGAAGTGCGTGGTCAAATTGCAATAGCACTAGGAAAAATGAAAAGTAACCGGGCAATAAAACCATTGATTGATTTGCTAAAAGATACTGAATCTGAACCTGCTATGAGTGCTGTTAGAGCGTTATGTACTATTGGAGATAATTCTGCAATTCCGTATCTAATAGAAGCAATAGGGACTATACCTTTTGTTTGGGTAGAACTATCCGATTCTAATTTCAATCGGGAGCAACTAACTGATTATTTACTTGCTGGGTTAAAGAACAAAAATCCATATATCCATGCAGGATGTGCATTGGCATTAGGCGAACTCAAAGACCCAAGAGCAATAGAACCGCTTAAAAAATTGCTTAAAAATAAAAATAAAGATATACGCGAAAACGCGAAGCAAACATTAGAAAACATTCAAAAATTAAGCAATTAAAAAATTTATGAATCTAGAGACGATTGTCAAACTTGCACTTAAAGAAGATGTGCCGAAAGGCGATATCACTACAAATATACTGATACCGAAAAACAAAGTCGTTTCGGCAAGGTTTGTTGTCAAAGAAAATGGTATCGTCTGCGGACTGGGAATCGCGAAAACAGTTTTTAGGCAACTTGACAAAAAAATTATATTCCTAAAAAAAATCAAGGACGGTCAGGAAATAAAAAGTGGCCGAGTGATTGCCGAAGTAAAAGGGAACGCTCGGGTAATTTTAACAGGTGAAAGAACCGCACTTAATTTTTTACAGCATCTTTCAGGAATCGCAACACTCACAAATAAATATGTAGAGAGAGTTAAAAGTAAAAAATTAAAAGTTAAAATATACGACACAAGAAAAACGACACCGCTTCTGAGAGAATTTGAAAAATATGCTGTTAGATGTGGTGGCGGCTACAATCACAGAATGAATCTTTCTGAAATGGTTTTGATCAAAGATAACCATTTGAAACTCATTTCCCAATTTCCTAATTTCTTAGTTTCACAGTTTCGGAATTTAAAGATTGAAATCGAGGCACAGAAATTCGGTCAGGTTAAAAAATTTGTAAAGCTAAAACCTGATATTATTATGCTTGATAATATGAGGTATCAGCAAATGAAAAAAGCAATAAAATATATCCGTAAAAATTCGAACTGTGAAATAGAAATTTCAGGGAACATCAATTTAAAAACTGTGAAGAAAATTGCAGCACTTAAACCTGACAGAATTTCAATCGGCAAAATAACACATTCCGCACCTGCACTTGATATAAGTTTAGAATTCTACTAAATACCCAGATACTTGCTCATTTAGCTAAATGAGCAACTGGGAAATCTGTTGTCCGTCGGATAAAGTATTAAAAATCACTTAATCATTTAACCAAATGAGCAAATGTATAAAATTTGCAAGAATCAACTCAACACAGGACTATGCAAAAAAAATTGCAAAAGAATCACCATCAGGAACAGTAGTTGTCGCTGAAGAACAAACAAAAGGGCGTGGACAGTTTGGACGAACCTGGAGTTCGCAAAAAGGCGGACTTTACTTCTCAATAATTCTTAAGCCAAAAATAAGTCCTGATAAAATTCCATTATTAACATTGAAAATGGCATGGGCGATAATAGACTCATTAAAAAAAATAGTCGGAAAAAAATACAAATTTTGGGTTAAACCGCCGAATGATGTGATGGTTACCCCAAAATCCGAAGTCCGAAGTCACAAAAAAATAGCGGGAATACTGACGGAGAGTTCCATAACTAGAAATAAAATCGATTGGGTTATTATCGGTGTTGGAGTAAATATCAATAATGAAATCCCGAAAAATCTTAAAGATATAGCAATTTCACTGAAAGAAATTATTGGTAAAAAAACAAACATAACAAACGTTTTCAATAAAATAACTGTAGTTTGGCAAATTTCCCATTTCTCTAATGAGAAATAGGGTGGTCTGATTCATCAGACACGCTTGCTAATAAATGCTGAGACATATTATAAAGGAACCTATAAAAAATTGACGTGAAAGC
>JBFLWK010000033.1 GCA_040757695.1 Elusimicrobiota bacterium | reverse complement strand
CCCGAATATAAAATTTATTTTTTGTATGCCTTTTGGCATTTGTCATAAGTGTATCATTTTTATACGGTTGTGTCAAGAGCATTTTATTATCGGTAAAATATAAATTTATAGCCGTTTTTCAGGTCGAGATTTAAGTTTTTTTATTTCTTCAAATAATTCCGGGAGTTTTTGTAGTAGCGCATAGATTTTCATTGCTTGTTTATGTGGTCTTGCAGGATAACCCGAAACTGTTTCCTTAGCCGGGACATCACCGATAACACCTGCCCGTGCAGCGATTACAGCGCCATTACCAATGGTAATATGTCCGACAAGCCCTGCCTGTCCTGCAATAGTAACACCGTTTCCTATTTTTGTTGAACCTGAAATACCTGCTTGAGCAATAATTATTGAATTTTCGCCAATCTGGACATTATGTGCAATCTGGACGAGGTTATCTATTTTTGTACCTCTGCCGATAAATGTCTTTCCTGTGGTTGCTCTATCTATTGTCACATTTGCGCCTATTTCTACATCGTCGGCAATTTCAACAATACCTATTTGTGGAATTTTTTTTAACGAACCACTTTCCAACACATATCCAAAACCGTCAGAGCCAACAACCGTTCCAGAATGAATTATTACATTACTACCGATAATACAATTTTCTCTAATTGTGACATTTGGGTAAATCAAGCAGTTATTCCCAATTTTTACACAACTTCCGATATAACAGTTTGGATAAAACACAGTATTTTCGCCAATTTCAACATTCTCTTCAATAACAACAAAATCTGAAATTGCAACATTCTTACCGAGCACTATAGATTTTGATATCGAACATTTGTTCGATATGCCTGAAGGATATTTTTGTTTTTCTTTTGCAATCTCAACTAAAATTTTTGTGTATGCAAGATAAGGATTAGGTGAGACGATTGCCGGAATTTTTACCCCGCGTAAAGAATCTGCGTGGTAAACTTTATCTTTCTGTTTTTCTGATATTATGATTGCCGATGCATTTGTTGAACCGATATACTGCTCGTATTTTGGGTTTGCCACAAAAGTGATATCACCTTTTTCGGCTTCTATGATACCTGCAGCATTTGTGACAACAGTATTTTCGTCGCCTAAAATTTTACCACCTGTTATTTCCAGAATCTCTTTTAATGTTTTTCTCATTTTCTCATTTGCTCATTTAGCTAAATGAGCAAGTGTGACATTGTTATTTTAATTTTTTTAGCACCTTATCTGTTATATCCTGTGCATCCTCGCCATAAATCAGATTATAAGAATCAACAATAATTGTCAGTCCTTCTTCTACTGCAACCTCTTTTATCGCATCATAAATTTTGCCGAGCATATTTTTTTTGATTTTTCTGGTTATTTCTTTTTCTTCTTTTTTTGTTACGGCAATATATTTTTCAAGGTCTTGTTTTTGTTTTTCAACAAGATTTTTTTTTGCTTCAACATCTGCCATAGTAAAAGTGGGCGATGATATCTCAACAGGCACAGCGATACTTTCTGTTGATACTGCAACTATCTCCGCTGTTTCCGTTGATAGATTTACCTCGCTTGGTATTGGAGTGCTGGATGAATATATTTCTATTTCTTTTTTTGATTCCTCATATTTTTGGAGTTGTTCTTCCATGCTGGTGATTTCGTTTTCAAGTGTTTCAATTTGGTTCTCAAAATTTTTTATATTTTCTTTACGGGCTTGCAAATTTGCGGACATTTCGTCTTTTATTTTTTTTGCTTCAGGGTATTCTTCTATTATCCGATTTATATCCACGCAGCCAATTCGTTGTATTGAAATAGTAGCAGAATAAATGCAATTAAAAATGAAAAATGTAAAATGTAAAATAATTGTCAAAAACAAACCATAATTTTGAATTTTGAATTTTGAATTTTTCATTGTAGTAATCAAAACACCTGACCCATAGTGAAATAGAATTGTGATAGTTGTTCACCTGGTTTGTGATTTAAGCCGTAACCCCAATCAATTCTTATAGGTAAAACAGGCATAGGTCTTAACCGAATTCCAAATCCGACACCGGTTTTAAGTTGTTTTTCTTCAGAACCAATTTTTAGTGTGACATTGTTATGGTTTCGCCATGCACCGCCCATATCAGCAAAAATCGCAGCTGATAAAATTGAATGACCTTTTTCTTGAACGATTGGGAATTTATATTCCACATTAGATACAAACAGTATTTTGCCTTTTTCAGGCGGACCTATTTCGCCGAAGTCGTAGCCACGCACCGTATCAGCGCCACCTAAAAAATATCGTTCGTAAATTGGAACTTCTTTAGATGGTGCAAACTCTTTGGCATATGAAATCCTGGCGTTTAAGCCGAGCACAAACTTCCAGAATGTCGGAATAAACTTTGAGGTTATAAGTGTAGGTTTATAAAAATTGGTATTACCGCCGAAAGGCCCGCCGGCAACTTTTACAGACAGAGAATGTTTAGAACCACGGTTAGTATCAAACACATTATCTCGTGTATCTCGGGTAATTGCCGAAGTTAACGATGAAGCTACATCTTCTGACTCTTTAATATCATTTATCCAAGTGCTATCTATATCAAAAAGTTTAACCTCCTCATATGTATATGTGAAATTCAGTGAAAGTATATCTGAAAGCGGTTTGCCAACCCGAATATCACCACCGCGTCTTCGTTCTCTGTAAGCAGTTGAATCAGTGCTATAACTTCTCCAAACGGTTGTATTAAAAACATCTACACCAAACAAAAGTTTTTTTCTAAACAGATATGGCTCTGTAAATCCTATCTCGTAGTTTGTTCGTCTTGTACCGAACTCATATGTAAAATTCAGTTTCTGCCCACGACCAAAAAGATTTATTTCTGTTACCTGAACGGTACCTACAAGTTTATCCACGGACGAATATCCCGCGCCTAAAGACACCAGCCCTGTTTTATCCTCTTCAACTTCTATTGCGAGGTCTGCCCTATCCGGCTCTTTTGTCTCTTCGATATCTACTTTTATATCCTTAAAGAAGCCGAGATTATACAGCCGTTCCTGACTTCTTCTGATTTTGCCGACTGCAAACACATCGCCTTCTTTTACTAATAATTCCCGTTTCACTACATACTCTTTTGTTTTTGTATTACCATCAATGTAAATTCTATCTATGTAGACAACACTGTTTTCAGTTATAGTGATTGCGACATCTACAATTCCTGTATCATCATTTTTGTTTGTGATAGTATCAAATTTAGCGCGAATATATCCTTTATCCGCATACATTTCTTTTATATTTGTTACATTCTCCTCATATTTTGACTGATTAAAAATTTCGTTTTGTTTGAAATTAAAATTTTTCAGCAAGTCAGTTTCTGCAAAAACGGTATTGCCTGTAAAACTTGCTTTCCCATTTCTGTATTGTTTGCCTTCTTCTAATTTTACTTTTATGAACATCTTTGTCCGTGTATCATTATAAGTAATCTCAGGTTCCAGTATTTTTATATTCAAGAATCCATTATCTTTGTAAAACGCTTCAACTTTTTTTATATCGTCTTTGAATGTCTCGTCTTTATAAACCTTTTTTTTCTTTGTTGTAAAAAGTTTTTTCACCTTTTTTAGTTTGAAACTTTTAACACCGTCAATCGTCACCCCACCAATCAGGATTTTGTTGCCCTCGGTAATTGCGAAAGTAACCGTTGCAAAACCGGTAATATCATCAGTTGTAGAAAAATCGCCAATATTCACATCAGCATAGCCCTTGTCTTTATAGAGTGTTGTTATTTTTGCGATATCATCCTGTATTTTTCTTGTATCGTAGCCCTCTTTTTCTTTTGACGATATTTCCTCTTTTAATTTTCTGTTTGAAAACGCTTTATTACCACGGAACTCAATTTTTTTAATAATTAGTTTTTCTTGCACAATGAAAATAATCCTTACACCGTCTTTATAGTCCGAAACATCTACTGCAACATCCGAAAAAAGTCCAAGTTTATAGATATTTGAAATATCCTCATCAACCAGTTTTCTTTCAAACTTATCGCCTTTACTAATTTTGATAGCATCTTTAACCACTCGTTCTTTTACATTCTTCAAGCCATGTATTTCAATTGCTCTTATTTTTTTAGGTTTCTGGCTATCAGTTGCTGCAAACAATAATAAAGTTCCAGAAACCAGTAACAGAATAAACAAGATAAACAAAAAAATAATTTTTTTCATATCACCATTATTTTACAAAATTTAATTAGAAAGTCAAGCAATTTTTTTAGGAAGTGGAAACGACGATATTTTTGTTTATTTCTTTTTTAATATGAAGTGAACTTCGGCTGGGTGATGTGAGGATATTGCTACTTCTTTCTCTTCAGCGATATAGCCCTGCTTCCATGCTTTTACCGTATAGGTTCCTGAAGGCAAATCATTTATGGACATTTGTCCATTTATATCTGTTAGTTCTTTTACAATTATCTGCTCATCCTGTGAGATTTTTATTGTTGTGTAGGAAAGCGGATTCCCTGCGGTATCTGTCACTTCCACAGAAATATAATTCGTCTGTTTTTGTTCTGCGTCAGTTCTGCGTTCCATTTCCGCGTCTGTTCCGTGTGCTTCTCCGAAACGATAGCCGATACTTACACGATGTGTTGTATCAAGATACATTCCTGGAATGAACGCATAGCCAAAATCAATATTTTTCCAGTTCAGCCCGAGCCCGAAATGTAAATTCGCTTCCTTGACATTGAATCTGTAGCCAACATTTAGTGAGACGATATTATACCCGAGTTCAAATCCGGCTTCAGGAATTATTTCTTCATCACTAAAATTGTATGTTATACCGAGACCGGGAAGGAGATAGGAGATAGGAGATAGGAGATAGGAGTAGCCACTGCCGAGATATGCGGATGTTGGGAGCGGGTTTTTCTTTTCTATAAACTTTGTAGATGAGCCTAGATTCTGTGCAGAGACAGAAACAGACAAGTTTTCTACAGGCAGATAAAAGGCGCCTAAATCGCCGCAATATGCAACTGACGATTTTCGTTCTGCAATTCTGCTTGTTGCGATTTTAACAGTAGCACCTAAAAACATTTGTTCAGTTAATTTATGTCCATATGAGACAAGCCCTAAAATATCCTGCTGTGCGATAACATTTTCTGTTTTCAGTTCGTCACCTTCAAGCCAGTTCAGTTCCATTTTGCCCGCATCGTAATACGCAACACCGCCGGCGAGCATCCCGTTAGATAAAGGCTCGCCATAAACCAGCCCACCTAATTTGTCTTCTGTGAAACCCAATTCGGATAAGAAAAATATCTCGCGTTGTGTATTTGTCCCTAATACCGCTGGATTGTAAAACACGCCGGATAAATCACCGCGAACCGCAACAATCGTTGTCATACATTTGAACTTTGCGGATGAAACCTTCCTGAAAATAGTCCACCCGCTTTTTCCGAAAGAAGCGTAAAGGCAGGGAATAAGTTGATAAAGTAATAAAGTAATAAGTAAAACAGCAAACCGACCTAACCATCTAGCCATCTTTCCATCTTTCCATCTTTTAATCATCGCACACCTCCAGTTTTCTACTTGACATTATTTTATTTCTGAGTATAATCTAACCAGTGCTGCGGGATAGTTCAAAGGTAGAACTACTGTCTGTCCAACAGATGATGTGGGTTCGATTCCCACTCCCGCAGTACTATGACTATTCATACCAATCTGCCGCAGACAGGATATGAGTAGTCGCATAAAAAAAATTTTTGGATTGTAAAAAAGTACTTGACAAAATAGTATTTTTTTGTTATTATTATATTGGGCAGACAGCTTTGAACTATCCTTGCGAAAGCCCTGGCAGAAATGTCAGGGCTTTTTGTTTCGCGTCAGTTCCGTGTTTTTGGTTTCGTGTCAGTTCCGCGTTTAAGTTCTGCGTCTGTTCCGCATCCCTCTGTTCCTCGTTCCTCTGTCACTCTGTCCCTCTGTCCCTATCTTAAAATTGCTACTTTTTTGTGGACATTCACACCGGGTCCTTTTATGGATACAACATAGATACCTGATGCAATATCTTTGGGTATCCATTCAAACCTGCCTGAAGACATATTATCTTTTGTCTCTTCATACACCAGTTCACCGGTTAATGTAAATATTTTGCATTCAAACTTACCAACAGTATCGCTTCTGAAGTCTATTTTTACATTCTCGCCTTTGTCAGGATTAACAGTGCCTTTGCTTTCAGTCCCACCAATAATTTTTATCTCACCCTTATCTTCTTCTTTCAGTTCTATTTTCGGCTGAATAGTCGGGTCGTAATCACCAACCCAGATATCCAAATCACCCATATATACAATTTTGTTGCCTGAAACAAACGATATTCCACCTTCATCCCATTCCCCCCAACTAATAACAAGCGATGGGTTGAGGTCAATTACATTTGAGCCATCAGAGTTTGCTAAATATATTTTAGGAAGCCCACCGCTGTAGTCAGTATACGCAATTTTTTGAGAATCAGAAGTCCAGCCAAACTCTCCCCATCCTTCCGCAAGTTTTGTTTTACCAGTACCATCTGTATTGATGATGTAAAGTTTCTCGTTTTTGCTTGTGTCCTCATAAATAATATATGCTACTTTAGAACCATCCGGTGAAAGTTCACCCCAGATATCATAACCAGTATCAAGCAGTTTCAACCCAGAACCATCAGAATTCATTGAATATAATGAGTATCCTGAATAAATATATTCTGTAAGCAGAACCTTATTTGATTGCCAGTCAGAAGCATAACAACTAATCGTTGTTGAAAGAATAACTGTGTAGGTTGATATATCCACAGGTGCGGTGCAGATAGAATAATTCCACAATTCATCACCTATAGAAAAAGAAGACATAGAAAACATTATTTTTGTACTATCAGGCGAAAAGAGTAGGTTATCTCCTGGAAGCTGTTTTTTACCTGTTCCATCAGGATTGCAGATGTAATGAACACCAGCGTAGTTATACATTATTTTGCTTCCATCAGGGCTCCAACTACCATAAAACTTATTAGCCGGTCCTTCTATTTTTACTGGTGTGCCACTGCCATCACTGTTTCTGATATACAGATATGAAGTTGCGCCTTCTTCTAATGTATACATAAGTTTTGAGCCATCAGGTGAAAGTTCCATGCCATACCAATCTTGTGTCTCTGTTTCTGTGAATAACAGTGTTTTACTACTACCATCTGTATTCATTGAATAAATTTTTTCTTCAGTTCCATAAACAATTTTAGTTCCTTTAGCATCCAATAAAACCCACTCTCCTTCCATATCATTTTTTGTGATATTTGTGAACCCTGTGCCATCTATATTTATTGTAAAAATATCTTTACCACCCCAAGTACCAAACAACAGTTTTGTATCTGATACCCAGTTAACATACTCATAATACCCATATGGAAGTGGGATTTCTTTTATTACTTCACCTGAAACAGAAATAATTACAATTTCATCTTCATTATAAAAGTTAAGTGCGATTTTAGATTCATCCGGTGAAACAGAAAAGCCAAATTCATGTGCTGTTGTTGAATAAAGCACTGTGTAACCGGTGCCATCAGGATTGATTGTTGCTAATTGTCTATCTCTTGTGATTACAATTTTGTTTGATTTTAGCCAGTAGGGACCATCAACATAATAAGTAGTGAGTTGTGTAAGCCCTGTGCCGTCTGTTTTGATTTTTGTAAGATAACTGTTTGAATTCTGAAATGCAATCTGTGTAGAATCAGGTGAGAAGGCAATCGGTGCCCAGCCTTGAATATTGTTTTGTGTTACTGTTGAGCCAGCAGTAGGCACAAAAGATGGGGCATGTAGCCGAGGATTCAGTGCCGCCGATACTGAAGCCCGCAAGGGGCTGAAGTATCGGCTACAAGGCACTTCAGCCTCGGCGGATATAGGAGATCTACTCGGTGCCAAACCAATATGTGGTGCGAGTGTTTTGCCACCACTCCCATCCGCATTTATTAAACAGAGTATGCCATATTCTTTATCCGACTCGGTTTCTACAAATGCGATTTTATTCCCATCAGGCGAGACCTTGAGTGTTCTAATTATGCCTGTTGTAGAATAGATACTTTTTGCATTCGTGCCATCAAGATTTGCAGTATAAATATAATTATAGGTACCATCCGTTTTTGTAATAGCTGCTTTCGTTTTATCAGGAAAAAAATCATAACCATCGCCAAGGCATTCCATTAAACTATCATCTGTGAGTTGTGTCTGGCTTGAGCCATCTTCATTCATTCGGTATAAATCAAAATTATAGCCGGTTCGGTGTTTCAGAAAATATATTTTGCCATCTAAACCACCCAGAGCATAATACCACCGATGTTCTGTAAGCCGTTCCTGAAAAGCATACAGGCAGGTAGAAAGGTAGAAAGGTAGAAAGGTAGAAAGTAAAACCAACAATTGCCAACTTCTGTTTCTTGCTTCTTGCATCTTGCTTCTGTTTCTCATCACACACCTCCACAAAATGAAATTTATTGTTAGCATTCAGGTGAGATGGGACTATTCAGTGGGCACCTATCACACCAAAACCTTTCTTTAATAGTTCTATGACCTCTTTATGTCGCTCTTCCGCTTTTATATCCAATTTCTCAAATCTGGTATCCATTTTCTCAACCAATTTCTCAAATCGTGTATCCATTTTCTCAAATAGCTCTTTAAGCATTTCTCGTGTTAATTTAGATTCTTCTACTATAAGTTTTTCTGTTCGCTCTGCAACTTCTTTAATAAGTTTTTCTGTTCGTTCTGTTGTCTCTTTAATTACCCTGTTGTTATTCTTGTTATTTATGTACCATACCCAACTTAACAAAACCCCAACAATCGCCAACCCGATACCTGTTTCCATATAAACCAACCTCCACTATTTCTTTTATCGTAATAGTTTAGATTTGTTAAGATACTACCACAGAAACACTGAATTACTGAAACACGGAACTAAAATCAACTCCAAAATTCTTTTTTCAGTGTCTCCGTCTTTCCGTGATGTGGATTTACATCCGCCGCTGATTGCTTTCATCCATTTCGTAGCCGGCTTCCCTGACGCTGTTCGGGTCGCGGCGGTTCGCCATCAGAAGCGCCTGACCGCGCCTTCGGAGTATATCAATCATTGCTTTGCGGGCAGACCGTTCTGATTTTTCCGCATTCTCGGCTTTCAACCGCAACTCGGCAGCAAGCCGGTGCGACTTCTCAGCAATCCTGAGGTGCTTTTTAATCTCACCAGCACGCGGCACCGCATCCTTTGCCGTTTTTAACTTCGCATCCGCGGCACTTTTTCCAAGCGAGAGCCATCCCGCTTCCGTAACCGGATACCGTATCCTCATAATTTCTCCCCGAAAAATACATTTTTTTGTATTTTTCTTTAGTTTTCGCTGTTTTTCACCGTTTTGGAAACCGTTTTTGCCCTGTTATTGAGCATTTTTGCAGGTGAAAGTTTTATCCGATAAAACATTTGTAGCATCCGATAAAACATTTGTAGCATCCGATAAAACTTTTGTAGCATCCAATAAAACATTTGTAGCATCCGATAAAACTTTTGTAGCATCCAATAAAACTTTTGTTTTATTCAATAAAACACCTGTAATATCCGATAAAACACCTGCATTATCCAGTGAAACTTTTGTTCTGTCCAACAAAACTGCGTAACCACAGATTAACACAGATAAACACTGATTTTAATTCTAAATTCCAAAACTGCACTTTTACTGAAAATCAAGATTGTTGAGGTTTTTCAACAACCTCATTATAACAAAAAATATGTATTCTGTCAAGTGCTTTTTTTATTTTTTTTATTTTGTAATTTTTTTTCTTTTTTGTATAATACTATGCACAGCAAGTAAAAATTAAAAATTAAAAATTAAAAATGCTTTCTACCACAATTTTCAAGATTCTTTTTTTGGTTTTAGCGTCCATTTTTTACAACGCACTGTTATTTCCAAAAAACCGGGATTATATCAGTTCGCATATTGAGTTTGACCGAATCTATTATTTAGACGAGACTTATAATTTTAATGAGAAGGCAAGATATTCGGTGATACTCAATGAAGCGCAGGTTGAAGAACTTTACAGTCAACAAGCCGAGTTTTATAAACTGACCGACGATAACAAATTGTTGACCAATAAACTTACCGAAACTATTTTTTTGAATATTTGTAATTTTGCCCAATTACCTAATACACCGAATATATTATTGAAAGCAGAAAAATATATTCAGATGGAATTATTTTCAGATTTGTTATTGAGATATTTTAATACTGGAAAAGCAACAGGCGGCAGAAATGAGATTATTTGTGATTTTCATTTACATACTATCTATTCACATGATTCGGTAAGCGATATAGAGAATATTTTGATAAAGGCAAATGAGGAAGGTTTCGGTGCGATTGCGGTATCAGACCACAACCGATTAGATGGTGTAAAAAAAGCGGTTGAGATTGCCGAACAACTCAAAAAAGCCGGGAAACTGAATCCCGGCTTTATCATCATTCCTGCAGAAGAGGTTTCCGTAGCCGATGGCGGGCATATTGGTGCATTATTTATCAAGACATATATTGAGAAAGGAATGACTGCTGAAGAAACGATTCGTGAGATACACAAGCAGGGCGGATTGGCGGTTGCTTTGCATCCCGGAAAAAAAGGCGAGTTAGGGCTTAAACTATCAACGATGCTGGATTTTGACGCAGTAGAAGTTGGAGATGGTTCAGATTTTTTGCTATATGAGTTTTACAGAAACAAGAAACTCGGTCAGAAAACTAAAAAAACAAAACTTTTTGGTGGTAATGCTCATATAAGCGAAGGGCTTGGTTTTCTCGGCTATAATGTTGTTTATACCGCCGAGAAATCGGCAGAAGGTATAAAACAGGCAATCAGGAACGGAACGGTTAGACCGGTCTTTACAGGGGTTTACAATCCGTATAATGATTTTTTTGAACTTAAACCAGTTGAGTTTATTTATACGAGTTTTGATATATATGACACTATAAAAAGGAACCTTGAGTATTATCTTGGCAGACTAATTTTTTCTAACGATTTCAAGATTACAACTTCAATAGACGAGCCGCTGTTTGATATTTTTAATATCTTACCGGCATACAAATATATCCGCGACAAAAAAGAACCATTCCAAAAACCAGTCAAACTTTTATCCATTTCTGTTTCTTACGGAATGTTAAATATAAATTATGATTTTGATAACTGTAAAGCAGGGTGTATTATTAAATTTGTGTTTTAGGAATTCCCTTTTTTGGACGCAGATGTACGCAGATTACGAAGATTATAAAAGTATAAATTTTAAATCTGTTTTTTCTGCGAAAATCTGCGTCCTATTAACTTGAATCCTGTTAATCCTGTCAAAAGAAGACTACAAATTTCAATTATTTTTCAGGTTCGGGACCGAACCGCCAGTATTTTTCAAGAAAAAATTTAGATGGTCTATCACCAGTTTCGGTTCGTTCCAGTTCCTGCGTTGTTCTGAATAGTATCCCGCTTTTGAACCGGTATGTAAGTTCTATCTCATGTTTCAGTGATAGTTTATTTTCAAACTCATCAAATTTGATACCGTAACCGGCTGAAAACCCTCTGGCAAAATCTTTACCGAATTGCAATTTTGTTCCCTTGTATAAATCTATAATTGACGGCTGCACACCTGCTGTTCCGTCGGGCAATGGCGGTGTCTCTCGTTTTATAGCGAACCTGTCTATAAAGCCGGTTCGTTTCAAGAGTGATTTCACAAATGGTGTTGTGAGCAGTGTATCAACGATTTTACTGAGTTCTTCTTTTGAGAATAGTTGTTTCTGTTTAGAATCCGCCAAGCCCAGTGCTGCCTGAGCGGCTAACTTCTCACCCGGCTCGTCAGTTTGCGGATTAGTTTTTGACGAAAATCGCGGCTTCACATTTTCAAGCGGTCCTCTATCAACGATTAAGATAATTGTCTCAGGCAGATATTCAGTTATAAGTTGATGTGTTGCTAAATCTACGCGTCGTCGTTCAATTTCTGTTTCAGTTTCTGCAAGCCCTGATAGGAACAGGTTACTTTTTTCGGCTTCCAAAACCGCTTCTCTGATTGCAAAACTTCTGCCAAGATATTCAAGTGTCCCACGTAGTGCCTCAACTTTGCCGGTAACAAGCGGTGAAGAACCTTGAGCGTGCAGTAACAATTCGCCTTTTGTTTCAACTGATACAAAATCGTTTTCATACCAGCAATTTTTTCCTGCGATAATTTTCAAATTCCAGTTTGCATTTTTCAGAAAATCCCAAGCACCCGTTTCGCCTTCTTCGCCGGGATAAGTAAATTTTGCATCAGACAGTTTCAGATATCCGTCTATATTCCAGTTTTCAGGTGTACCAAAAAGTTTTACATTCGCTTCAATTTTTGCTTTTGATGGATTTGAAAAAGGTGGGAGTGCTGTGATATCAGGTATGACGGGAATGATTCTGCCGACACCGCCTGTTTTAATCTGTAACAAATTAACTATTACTGGTACACTTTTGTCAGGTGTTAAAAGATGAAATTCAAATTTGCCAAAATTCAAACCCTCTGTAAATGGTGAGATATTTGCCTCGCCTGAAACTTCAACAGGTTCTTTATCAATAAATGCTTTAAGTTTGCTGATTCTGATTTTATTGCCTGAAAACACAAGTTCGCATTTCAAGTCGGTTAGTTTCTTGAAAATATCGGTCAAAACAATTTCATCTGCCGAAATGTTAAATTCGCCACTTATTTCAGGTTTGTTCAGTGTCCCTTGGAGAGTGAGTGATGTATCAAACTTCCCTTTTGCTTTCTTACAGGCTGAAAATATAGATGGCACAATTGCCAGATTCCCAGCAGTTGATTTGATTGAGATATTAACAGGTTTTTCTGAAAGTTTCTTTTTTGCCTCGTCGGTAATTGGCAGTGGTGTGGTGCCTTTACCTTCAACCGCATAAACATTTTTTTGTGAAATTTTCAGATATTTCAAATCCAGAATGTTTTCGGTTAACTGAAAAAACAGTGAAGCGGTATCAAACTCAAGGTCTTCTATTTTGCCGGCGGCTGAGTTAACGAGGCAGGTGATAGTCGGATTAGTTAGTTCGCCTGTTGAGGTTATATTAAAATTTGTATTACCTGATGCAGTAATTTTTAAGTTCAGCAGGTTCAGCAAATCGCCCAGTGAGATATCTTTGCCCTCGCCGGTAAAATCTAACACATTCTGTTTTAAAAAACCATTAACATACAGCAATCGTTTACCTTTTTTGGAGAGTGCGAGATTGTTGATTTTTAATTCATCAGGGTTTGAAAAATTGATACTACCACTAATTTGGGTTGATTTGTTTGCCTCTGGAACAAACCGTATTATGCGATTATGATATTTAATATGATGTTGAAAATCTTTTAACAGGAACTGATTTATCCAGAGCCCTGTAGTAGAAAAATCTGCACTAACAATTTTATCCCAGTTCCCCCCCTCTCCCCCCTTACCTGTTAATGTAACTTCACCTAAAAGTACAGTGTGTGGCAATAATTTCAGGTTTCTTACTTCTGCGATAATTTTGAATTTTTTGTCTTCTAACAAATTGATATATGTATCAGGCAGAATTTTGATTTGGGTATCAGCCCATTTAACATCCGCTTTAGAAAAAACGAGTTTTTGAGGTGGATAGTTCTGAAACGAAAATTTACCATTAACCGAGTCCATCTTTTTATTAAATAACAGGATATTTTTCCCTGAAAAACTGGTAGTAAATTGTGGCTTTTTTATACTATCAGTTATAGTCAGTTCTACATTTTGTAATATGCCGTCTACCGGGAGAGTGCTTTTTGTTATTTGATAGATTGTCCGAGTATCCAAATTTGATGCTGATATATTGATTATTTGGAATTCTTGTTTGACTGTATCAATCACACCTGATATTTCTGTGGTTGCGCCATTTATAGACAATTTTGTATCTTCTGTTCTTATCTGTTTTCGGTTGACAAAAATCTTGCCCGAACTTTCAGCTGGCAACTCATATATCAACCCTGCAAAATTGTAGTTAACCAATGCCAGTGGATTTTTTATATCACCCCGTATTATGATTTTACCGTCTATTTTACCGGTTATATTTTTGCTGAACTGTTCTGGATTGAATACAAAGTTCAAATTTGCCGAAAGGTAATTTGACGCAATAAAATAAGCAAGTTTGCCGTTGAGTTTATCACCCCATGAAATTTTTGTAAAATCAATTTTTTCACCGTCGTAGATACCAGATACCACAAATTTTTCAGAAATGTCGTCAACTTTTAATTCGTCGGATATTATTTTATATTTTATTGTATTACCAATTTTTTCACCAACTATTCTGATATCAGCATTAACAGTTCTGCCAAAGGTTATTAACTGATTAAGTTTCAGTAAGAAACAGAATTGTTTTTCGTCAAGCTCGCCTGATAATCGGATTGCTGTTATTGATGGCTGTTGCTGTACAGTAAACTCGGTAATTACAACCTTTGATTGTCTCCTTCCCTTCTCTTCCTTTGTGTAAAAAGAAGTTACAATCAAATTATATGGAATACTTTTTAGCAATTGCCCGCGGGTTATTGCAATTGTTCCTGATAGCTCAGGATTTTTTATACTGCCAGCCCAGTTGATTTTACCTGACAGTGTACCGTGAAGAATATCCGATGTTATCCCAAGAAACGGCAGGATGAAATTACTGTTACATTTAGCAAAAATTAAATTTCCAGATGTCTGTTTCTGTTTTATGCTAATTTTTATATTGCCTTGAAGTTCACTACCTAATTTCATATCGATAACCGCCAGTTGGTTATTAGCATACCAGATTTTGCCTGATAGCGATGTTGTGCTTTGGTTAACTGTTAGATTTGTAGATGTAACCTCAGCGTATATTTCAGGCGATTGCAAAATATTCTTAATATAGCCGGATAAATCTACAAAACCTGTTATGTTGTTAAACTTCCAGTTTGTACTCTTAAGAACTGATGGCTCAAAATTTATGATATAAAAATTGAGTTTGCTGTATTTTCCTGAAACTGTGATACCTGTAGTATCGTAGTTTATTTTACAATTTATTAGTTTTGTTTTATCCATCTCGGCGTTCACTTTCAAATTATTCCCTGTAATTTTGATTTTGCCTTTCTCATTTTTCCAGACAAATTTACCAACCGCATTTCCGAGTATGTTTTTTAATATAGATAACTGTAAAATTTTGGTCTCACCTGTAATTTCAGGTTTGTAAAGAGTTCCTGTTATTTTTGAGTTGAATGATATATCCCCGGAACTATAATCGGTTTTTAATAAAAGATTGGTGCCGGTTAAAAAGAAATTAAGATTATCTTTCTGGAGTTTACCATTTAGCGAAACAGTACCTGATAGTAGCGTCGCAGTTGAACTTATTGTCCATTCATTATTGTAAAAAAACAGATCTGTTGTTATCTGTTTAACCATTAGGTTGCTTATTTTTAATTCAGATTGTTTAAGTGTAAGATTCAACTTTGTATCAGGCAGTTCAATCGCGCCATCAAAAAAAACAAAGGTGTCATCGGTAGTGAAATATATTGTTGTATCCGGCAAAAGCTTTTCGGCAAAACTCTTTAATTTGGGAATACTGCCGGAAAACTGTGCAATTATAATTTTAGAGTTTTCAGGTGTGATGGTTGTACAGATTTTTGTAGTAATTTCGTCAGACTTCAGGTTGCCTTGTAGAACAAAATTATCAAATTTACCATAGATATTTAGTATACCATTGAGCGGTTGTAGTTTTCTGAAAGTTATATTTTTTAATTCACATTTTAATTTTAGTGTCAGTTCAGTATCCACTGTCCCGACCAGTTTTAATTCCGAACTAAAATTATTTTCGTCTGATAGCGTAAACAGCCCATCACTTTTTACAGCAAATCCATCTTTTTTCGGTAGAAGTTCAAGATTGATGTTTTTAACCGCGAGATTGTCATAAAGAATTTTTCCATTATTTATAAAAACATCCGCCATCGGATAAATCATTACAGATTTTGCTGTTTTTTTCTTGACAATATTCTTAATTGCTGGTATATCAACCAGCGGCGTGTTAACGGATATTTTTTCAATTGCGGCCAATCCTTTAGTTATTTTATTCAGATTGACGGTAACTACGGTTTCATAACAAGAAAAACCTTCAAACGATAACTTTCTGAAAACTAATTTATTAAACGGAATCCATCCAACTTTTTCTATTTTTACTGGTTTGCCAATAATTCTGATGAGTTCTGACTGGGCGAGATATTTTAGTGAAGTTGTAAAAATTTCAAGCCGTATAAAAAGGTAAATACCGATGGTAAAAACTATTATTACTGATAAAAACAGAATTATTTTTTTCATTCATTAAGATAAACACTTTGTGTATTTCTATGGCTGTCTTTTAATCCTGTAAATCCTGTCAGGTTCTTTTTCGCTTTTTTAAGAGTGTAAAAATTTCGGCTAATGACATTGTTACTGACTTCAATGTTTTTTTTGTTTTTAACAGACATTTGTAAGCGATACCGTATCGCTTATAATACTTTTCCGCTAAATTGTTGTCTTTAATAGGCTGTTCCATTTCTTTTCACTCCACTTTCTATATTATCACATTGTCGCTAATGTGATATTCATATTGTCGCTAATGTGATACTTGATTTTTTAAGATAAGCCACAGAATCTCACAGAATTTCACTGGAATATTTTCAAATCTAAATGCCGTATTTTTCTGTGTATTTCTATGGCTGTCTTTTAATCCTGTAAATCCTGTCAGATTGCCGTTTTATGTTTTTGTTTCAGTGAGCACGGTATTGAATACAATTTTTTTCAAATTTTCAGAATAATCAACAATTATTTTTGTACCTTTCGGAATTTTTTTAGCAAGTATTTCTTCTGCTAACCCATCTTCCATATATTTTGAGATTGTTCTGTTTAACGGTCTTGCGCCGTATTGGGCATCAAACCCTTTATCAAGCAAAAAACTTTTTACATTATCAGTTAATTCAATTGAAAATCCCTGTTGTTTTGTTTTTTTAGATACTTTTGCTATCAGTAAATCCAAAATTTTTATCATATCTTCCTTTTCAAGCGGATGAAACACAATCACATCATCAATCCGGTTTAGGAATTCAGGATTAAATGTTTTCTTTAATTCTTCCAGCACAGTTTCTTTCATTGATGAGAAATCCTTCTGTGTATCTTCTTGAACCAAAAAGCCGAGTGATTTCCCTTTTGATATAAGCCGTGCGCCGATATTTGATGTCATAAGAATAATTGTATTTTTGAAACTAACCTTATGTCCAAGATTATCCGTGACCACTCCATTATCCATAATCTGAAGCAAAATATTTAACACATCAGGATGTGCCTTTTCTATCTCGTCAAGCAGAACCACCGAATAAGGTTTCCGTCTGATTTGTTCTGTGAGTTGACCTCCTTCATCATAGCCGACATAGCCGGGTGGTGCGCCGATAAGATGTGAGACAGAAAACTTTTCCATATACTCAGACATATCCAGCCGAACAATAGAGTCCTCATGACCGAACATAAACTCTGCGAGTGCTTTGGCAAGTTCTGTTTTACCGACACCGGTAGGTCCTAAAAATATAAATGCACCGATAGGTTTTTTGGGGTCTTTAAGTCCTGTTCTGGTTCGCCTGATTGCACGAGCGATAGCGACAATCGCTTCATCCTGGCCTACGATTCGTCTATGCAGTTCCGTTTCCATTCGTAATAGCCGTTCTGATTCTTTCTCGGTAAGTTTGGTCAACGGTATATTAGTCCATTTAGACACTATTGTTGCGACATCCTCCTCAGTGATTGTTGACATGATACTATTCAACCCGGCCCGCCATCTCCTTTTCTCGTCTGTCAGGCGCTTTCTGAGCCGTTCTTCAATATCTCGTAATTTTGCTGCTTTCTCAAATTCCTGGTTATTTACTGCCTTATCTTTTTCAAGCATTATGTTCTCAATTTCAATTTCTTTTTCTCTGAATGCAGTTGGTAATGACACCGTTTTAAGATGTGTTCTGCTACCAGCTTCGTCAATTAAATCAATCGCCTTATCAGGCAAGTATCTATCTGTAATATATTTATCTGATAACTCTGCTGCTGCGACAAGCGCTTCATCAGAATATGTTACCTTGTGATGTATCTCATATTTTTCTTTGAGCCCGTTAAGGATTTTTATTGTTTCTTCAACTGTTGGTGGGTTGACCATTATTGGCTGGAATCTGCGTTCCAGTGCCGCATCGTGCTCAATATATTTTCGGTATTCTGAAAATGTGGTTGCCCCGACGCACTGCAACTCGCCTCTTGCAAGTGCCGGCTTTAACATATTAGATGCATCAATCGCACCTTCCGCGGCACCTGCACCGATAACAGTATGGAGTTCATCAATAAACATGATGATATTGCTTTTTGATATTTTTATTTCATCAATTATATTTTTCAACCGTTGTTCAAACTCGCCACGGTACTTTGTGCCTGCGACCACACCTGCTAAATCAAGTGTAACAACCCGTTTTGTCAGAAGTATTTCAGGCGTATCCTGATTAACTATTTTTTGGGCAAGACCTTCAACGATTGCTGTCTTGCCTACACCGGGGTCGCCAACCAAGACAGGATTATTTTTTGTCCGACGAGACAGAATCTGTATCATTCGTTCTATTTCATTTTCACGGCCTATTACAGGGTCAAGTTTGCCTTCTCTTGCCATTGCGGTAAGGTCTCGTCCGAATTCATCAAGTGTTGGTGTTTTGGATTTATGTCTGTGTTGAGGTAACGGTGGAGGTGTTACCGCACCAAACATATTTGTAATTTCTTCTCTGACTAACTCATAACTGAGTCCGAAGTTTTCAAGTAAAATAGTTATTTTAAACTCAGAATTTTTCAGAAGCCCCAGAAGAATATGCTCGGTTCCTACATAGTTATGTGCCATATTCTGCGCTTCTTCAATAGCATATTCCAGAATTTTTCGTGCATTAGGTGTTAATGGCAACTCACCATACTGAAGCAGATTATCGCCGATAGGTAACATCTTTTCTACTTCAATTTTTAGCCGAGAGGTGTATATTCCAAGATTGGACATAACTGTTACTGCTACGCCATCGTCTAAATCTAAAAGTCCTAACAGGATATGTTCAGGCATTATTGCATCCTGGTTTAACTGTTTTGCCTCTTCCTGTGCAAGCCGTATTGCTCTCTGTGCTCGTTCAGTAAACCTGTTATACATTTTAACATCAGAGATTAGGAAAATGGTGATTAGGAAATTAGGGCCAAAAAGTCGTTCCTTAATCGCCTAATCTCTTAATTTCTATTTTCTATTCCCTGCCTCTATTTGTCCGTCAACCAGTTTTATTATTCTTGTGCATCTGTTTGCTACTGCTTCATTATGGGTTGCTATCAGTAGAGTAAAACCGTAATCTGACTGCAGTTGCATTATCAGGTTTATCACATTTTCGCCAGTTTGTCTATCCAGATTACCTGTAGGCTCGTCTGCAATAAGTATTTTTGGCGAATTTATCAGTGCCCGAGCAATTGCAACTCGCTGCTGTTCACCACCTGAAAGTTCTGACGATAAATGACTGGCTCTTGATAAAAGCCCAACTTCTGCAATCAACTGCTGTGCCTTTTTTTTAGCGGTATGTTCTTTTTCACCTGAAATTAGTAACGGAAACATAACATTTTCTATCGCGGTAAATTCAGGCAGCAGATTGTAAAACTGAAATACAAATCCAATTGATTCATTTCTGAATTTAGCAAGTGTTGATTCTGACGAATTACAGTCAAGCCCGTCTACAAAAACGACACCTGATGTAGGTTTATCCATCAATCCTAAAACATGCAGAAGTGTTGATTTACCTGCGCCTGACGGCCCCGTAATCACTACCGATTCGTTTTTTTTGATACTGATAGAGATTCCTTTTAATACAGTAAGTTCTATTTTACCGTTACTATATTTTTTTATAATATTTTCACACCTGATAATATAATTATTCATATCTGATTGCTTCACAGGGTTCTACTTTTGATGCTTTTGATGCTGGATAAACAGCGGCAATCAAAACAATAATCATGCTTACAAAAATTATCAGTATTATATCAGAAAAAACAATTTTTACCGGCAGTTTCTCAATATAGTAGACATCCGCGGGCAGTGTTATGAATTTATATTTTTTAAGGATAACGGATATTACCAAACCGACTAATGTGCCGGCTAATGTGCCGATAGTTCCGATAATAACGCCGAGATTCAAAAAAATTTTCATAATTGAAATAGGTTGTGTACCAATTGCTTTCAATATCCCGATTGAATGCACTTTTTCAACAGTTGTTACTATCAGAAGCGAGATTATGTTAAAAGTCGCAACCACAATAATAAGTGTTAATATAAGAAACATCACAAACTTTTCCAGTTTGAGTGCCGAGAAAAGATTCTTGTTCATTTCAGTCCAGGATTTGACTTGAAAACCTGCGCCCAATTTTTTTTTGATTGCCGTTGTTATCTTATCCACATCAAAAATATTGTCAGTTTTTATCTCTAAACCACGAATACTTTCTTTACTGACTAACCGTTCTGCATCAGCAAAGTTCATATAGACAAGTGATGAATCATATTCGTACATTCCGGAATCAAAAATATCAGCGACTGTAAATTTTGCCATTCTAGGAATGATTCCAAATGCTGATGTTTCCCCGAATGGCGAGACAAGAATTATTTCATCGCCTTCAAACACACCAACATTTTTAGCCAGTTCTATGCCAATGAACACCGTTTTTTCTTTCAATGCATTGATATTTTTATTTTTGAGCACCCGTTCAATAGAGATTATTTTTTTCTCATCTTGTGGAATTATCCCTTTTACAACCACACCAGTTGCACTTTTGTTTTTTCTTAAAATCATCTGACTGTAAAGGAACCTTGATGTGCTTGAAATACCATTTATATTTAATACCTCTTGTGGTATTTCAGCATCAGAAAAAATCGTAATATGCGGGCTTAATGATAAAATTTTTTCTTTTATGTCCGTCTGGAAACCATTCATTACTGAAATAGTTATAATAAGCGCCGCAACACCCACAGCAATCCCGGATATAGAAATTACCGTCAAAAGTGTGCTAAAAAACTTTTTTCTTGTTGTCCAGAAATATCTTAATGCGATAAATCGTTCAAAGTTCATATTATTCAACTATTTTTAAACTGCCAGTTTGTTTCACTCCTGCTGAAGTTCAACACCTGTGAAAAAACACTGCTATTTTAACAAGAAATTATATTTATATCTTTCTTTTTGAGTTAGTATGGCCGTCCCCATACTTTATACTTTTTTGAATTTTATGCAATCCTTAAACTTATTCCTAACGAGTTTATTATTTTAATAAAATTTGACAACCTCGGATCCGACTTAAAAAATGAACGATAAAGATTTTCTCTATTCAATCCGGTATCCTTAGATAATTTTGTCACTCCGCCGCGGACTTTTGAGACAACTGCAATGGCTGCAAGAAAAGCGCGTTCATTACCATCCTTCTGAAACTCTTCAAGAGCAACTTCAAGATAACTCTTAAGTTCTTTAGGATGCTTCTTGTAATAATTGACTTCAAACTCATCAAATGTTCTAAATTTTCTTTTGCTCATGATATTCCCTCCAATATCCTAATGCTTTTTCTATACCTTTGCTCTGACTGCTTTTATCCCCTCCGAAAAGCAACACCACAATTATATTCCCATCCTCTCCGCAATACAATCTGTAACCCTTGCCAAAATGAAACCGAATTTCTATTATTCCGGAAAAACGTTTATGGTCTCCAAAATTACCCTGCTCTATTCTCCTGATTCTCGCCTGTATGCGCTCCCGAGTTGTTCTATCTTTTAAAGATAACAGCCAGTCAATAACAGGTTCCCTGTTATCCGATGTCTTATAAAGTATAACCCGCTTATCCATATACCTCTAATAGTAGTGTAGCATATATGCTACATTTTGTCAAGAGGAAAATATCAATCTCTTTTTTATTTTTTTCAAATGCAAGAGCAAGAGCGCTGAAGTTTTTGCCAGTTTCTTTTCACAGCTTTTAAAGATTACCAATCATTTTAACGCGCAAAATATTACTGTAACTTTGAAACTTTTTGATAGTTATCTTTGTCATACAAAATATTTATTCCGGTTTTAGTAAACATAAGTCCTCTCCACTGATTATTTGCTTATACCTATCTGATTCATAAAAATTTCTTAATTCTAAAATTCTAGTTGTTCCGAACGGATGATCTTCCATTAATTCGCGCCATTTACTTATTTCTTTTGTATCTTTAATTTCATTTTGTCTCAGGAATTCCTCTGTTGTGATCTCTTTTGGATATCTTTTGTACCTAAACCCAATTTAATTATAACCCGTTCAGCAATCTTAATATCTTGACAGGCAATTAAACCAGCTCTGTCAGCTGTTAGCTCAGCCCTTCTGGACCATATTAATAGCGATGAAAGAACCGCTTGTTGTGCTAAAGCACCGATTTTGTCACCTATAAAACCACCCACTGCCAATCCTAATAATTCTGATGTAGTAGACAAATTTAAAGTCACAATTGTATAAAGATATCTTAAGCGATTTATAATATTTAGTTTTACAAAGAAAATTAGCTGTCCTCTTTTTTAGATACAATGACTATCTTCAAGTTCTTTAATTTCTGTCACTATTGAATGCAAAAAGTCGACTGTACAGGGTAATTTATTT
>JBFLWK010000032.1 GCA_040757695.1 Elusimicrobiota bacterium | reverse complement strand
TTTATGAGGAAGTGTTATTGAAGAGCCGTGTGTGGGCAATCTGCAAGCACGGTTCTGCGAGGGGCACGACAGCCCGATAGGGCTGTCACCACAAGGAGGTTATAAAGATGTCTACTCAACAAAAAATCGGTCTTGAAGAAAAATTGAGTAATATAGAACAAGAAAAGGAAAAAATTCAAAGCGATTTTAATATGTTGGAGAAAAAGGAATCCGACATCAAGACATTTTTAACTGATAAAATCACGGAACTTAAACAGAAAATAGAACACTGGCCGCCCTGGCAGAAAAAGTCAAAAATTGATAAAACATCCCGGATAAAAAACCTAGCGGATTTATTTTCAGTATTGAACGATGAATTATCAATCACTGAAAATACGGAATATAGCAAGGATATTGTTGACGGCACAGATGCGGATATTCTAAAATCCGGCGGTATCTTTTTCGTCTATAAGTCATCTGGTGGAAATATCGGCTTTTTAGAAAGAAAGATATTAAAAAATGAAATCAGTTATTACTGGAAAAAAGATATTAACTATTCATTGAAGGGAAAACTGGAAAATATATTCAAGCGGATTGAAAAAGGTGAAAAAAAGTTGCTGATACCGATTGATGTTACATTAGGCACAAAATTAAAAGAAGCGGGTAAAATTGGCGGGCTCCGGAACTGGTTTGTAAAAGGCGGGCCGGTAATGCTACCGATTAGCATAGTAGCATTACTTATAATAGTGATGTCGGCGGAAAGGTTGCTTACATTCAGACGGGAATATACGAATGCCGATGTGCTGATGGAGAGAATAATGGCGCTCTGGGACAGAGGGCACAGAGAGGATGCTATAAAATTATGTGAAACTGTTTCCGGACCGGTAGCAAGAATGTTGCATGTGGGCTTGGAGCATCATCAAAAAGGAATAAAGGTGGTTGAAGAAATGCTGCATGAACAGCATCTTGAAGAACTGCCCAAATTGGAAAAGAATCTCTCCACAATTGCTATATGTACCAGTATCGCTCCTCTTCTGGCGAATACGGTCTGTTTGTAGCCATTCCGGCGTTACTTATACACAATTATTTATCTATAAAAGCGGATAAAATCGCACAGGATTTGGAAAAAAATGCAGTCAAGTTAATCAACTCTTTACGAGATTGAAAAATGAATAGAGTTATTTTAGATTTTGTAATATCCGGCGGACCGGTGATGATACCGATAATAATTTGTTGTCTGGTTGTCTGGTTCTTGATAGTAGAAAAACATTTTTTATTAAAAAAAGAGTCAAGAGATTCAGCGAAATTTACCGAGGATGTAATTCGCTTGCTCGCTGCCAAGAAGATAGAGGAAGTAAAAAGTTTATGCTTGAGCAAACAGAATGCGGTTTCCGATACATTTTTGGAACTCCTTTCTTCCGAGCGGGAAAATCGTGATACTTATCTGGCAACAGCGGAGCAGATTTTTCATGAAAAGTATCCGAAACTTGAAAAGGGTGTTGCTACTATTTCCGTGTTAGCCACTATAGAACCGCTTTTAAGTTTGTTAGGCACGGTAACAGGAATGGTTGCGACATTTACCACGATTACTTTGCACGGAGCCGGTAATCCCCAATTGCTGGCGAAAGGCATCTCGGAGGCATTGATTACTACCGCTTCCGGATTGATGGTTTCCATACCGGCGATGTATTTTCATAATTCTATCTCAAAAAAGATAGACGATATTATGAATGATTTGGAAAAGAGTTCTATGAAATTAATTAATTTTCTAACTCTGAAAAGTACCAATGAATAATTTAAGCGATTATTCCCTTCGTAGAAATAAGAAGATGCCGGAAATAAATATGGCACCCATGGTGGATATAGTTTTTCAACTAATCATTTTCTTTTTAGTAGCCGCTACATTTACGCTTGAAACTGGAGTAACTGTACGAAAACCAAAAGCAAGCACTGCATCAGAAGTGTCAAGAGAAAGTATATTCGTGGCGGTAACAAAAGAAGGAACGATTCATATAAATAAGCGGCAAGTGGACAGAACAACCCTCAACAAAATTATTAAGGATACATTGGGAAAAACTGCGGACAGACCCGTTGTCATTATTGCGGATAAGGATTCACTGACCGGAACGGTGATAGAAGTTATAAAATTAAGCCAAAAGAAAAAACACAGCCCGGAGAGAAAGAGAATAAAATCACAAAGCCGCGACCTGCTACCATTGAACTTATTCGGAAAATTGGTTTTGAACTTGACCCCGAGGCACTTACAAGCGAAGTAGATTTAATTGCTCCTGCGGTTACATATGATTTAAACGAGGTTGACCGTTTGCCGCAAGTGACTGAATACATAGAAGCCGAATATCCTGAAAATGCTTTAATTAAAGGTATAGAAGGCACCGTAACATTGAAAATTCTTGTTGATACCGACGGCAGAGTAGTAATTGTAAAAATAAGAAAGATAAGTTCGCCAATATTGAGAGGTCCCGCTGTAATTGAAGTGGGTAACACCAAAATCGCCATCGGCAGGGGAATGGCACAGAAAATAATTATTGAGATAGAGAAATAGTCAACAGTCCACCATCAATAGACCACAGAAAATTATTAAAAGGAGGTCTGCGATGCGTAAAATATTATTAATGGGAAATCCTAATGTCGGTAAAAGCGTAATTTTTTCTCACCTGACCGGTATAAATGTCATTGCTTCCAATTATCCGGGAACTACGGTTGAATTCACAAAGGGCTATCTGAAAATCAGTGATGAAAAGTACGAGGTTATAGATGTTCCTGGAACATATACGCTTGATGCAACCTCAAAAGCGAAAGAGGTCGCAGTTGAAATGCTCAAAGAAGGTGGGAGAGGAGACATTATAATAAATATCGTTGATTCAACCAATCTTGAAAGGAATCTGAACCTGACCTTGCAAATACTTAAAAAAAAGGTTCCGACACTAATAGTGCTTAATTTCTGGGATGAGACGAAACATACAGGGATTTCCATAGATGCCAAAAAACTTGAAGAAATTTTTGGTGTCACTGTTATTCCGACTTGTGCTGTAACAGGTGAGGGCTTAAAAGAATTGGTCTCAAATTTGAAAAATGCAAAAATCAGCAATTTTGAATACGAAACAGAAAATAAATGGTGCGTTATCGGTAATATCATTGAAGCAGTTCAAAAAACATTTCACAGACATCATACTTTTCTTGAACGGCTTGGCGATTTGACAATAAAGCCATTAACCGGTATCCCTGTTGCATTGATTGTTCTTGTTTTGACATTTGCAATTGTCAGATTCCTCGGTGAAAGTTTGCTGAACAATGTACTTGACCCGATTTTCAATAGTTATTATTGTTTTGCTTGTCGCATTTCTGTCTGCCACATTTTTAAATCTTATATTATAAACCTACCATTTACAAATTTATCTGTTTATTTACAATTTTTTTATTTTTTGTATAATTAGATTGTTGAAACAAGCTCGTAATCAAAATGCGGCTAAAAAAAATCCTGTTTTTGAAAATCCCGATGGTTTTTAATATCTTGGTTTTTGTTGTTCTGGTAGTATTGATTTGGGGCTGGTTTTCATCATCATTGATAATGAAGGTTACTCGGCTTGCACTTGAGATTAGCCCTAAAAATTTTGGGTTAAAATTTGAAGATATAGAATTTAACACAACTGATGGTATAAAAATCTATGGCTGGTTTATTTACGCTGAACCAAAATCTGATAGGACGATAATCATCTGTCACGGTTGGGGTGCGAATAAATCTGATGTTTTGCCGTCTACGATGTATCTGTTGAAAAGTGGGTTTAATCTGTTGTATTTTGATTTCAGGAATCACGGTGCTAGTGGTGGAACCGTTTCATCACTTGGGAAACTGGAATCGTTAGATTTGTCTTGTGCGATTGAATATCTCAAAAAAACAAAACCAGCACAATCTAATAAAATAGGTGTTTATGGTATTTCAATGAGTGGTGCAGTTGCAATACTTACTGCGGCAACTGATAGTCGTATAGAAACGGTTGTTGTTGATTCAGCATTTTCCAGTTTTAATTATATTGTTGCAAGGTATGCCAAACTTTTTTATAAGATTCCTAAATACCCATTTATACCGATAACATTATTATTTACGAGATTACGACTTGGGTTTAATCCCGACGAATTTTCAGCAATTTATTTTGTTTCTAAAATCTCGCCGCGTCCTGTATTTTTTATTCACGGTGAGAATGACGACCGAATTCCAGTTGACGAATGCAAAAAATTGTATAATCTTGCTGGTGAGCCAAAAGAAATATGGATTGTTCCCAATGCAGACCATATGGAATCACACAGCAAAAATCCGGTTGAATATGAAAAGAAAGTTGGTAGTTTTTTTGTAAAATACTTATGAAAATTATACAAAAACCGAAGCAAGTCCAGGATATTATAAAAAGGCTCAAACAACAAAAAAAGCTAATCGGTTTTGTGCCAACGATGGGTGCATTACATCAAGGTCATATTTCGTTAATTCATCGTGCACGAAAAGAAAACGATATTGTTGTGGTTAGCATTTTTGTTAATCCGACACAGTTCACACCTGACGAGGATTTTACAAGGTATCCGAGGTCGTTTAAAAAAGATGTCGCAATTTGCCGAAACGAAAGAGTTGATATCATTTTCGCCCCGAAGCTGGAAGTTATGTATCCCGAAAATTATCTGACATATATAACTGTTGAAAAACTTTCAGATATTATGTGTGGACAGTTTCGGCAGGGGCATTTCAGGGGTGTTGCTACGATTGTTGCCAAACTTTTTAATATCGTTCAGCCTGATAAAGCATATTTTGGCTTAAAGGACTATCAGCAATCAGTAATTATCAGAAAGATGGTTGATGACCTGAATCTTCCAATACAAGTTATCACCTGCCCGACTGTTCGTGGAGAAGATGGGCTTGCACTTTCAAGCCGGAATGTCTATTTATCTAACGAAGAAAGAAAAAATGCGTTATCGCTTTCATGCGCTTTACAAAATGTCAAAAATTTGGTAAAATATAACAAGTTGCAAACCGCACAAAGTGTGATTAAAAACATAAAAAAGCGTATTATTTCCTATTTTGATAAAATTGACTATATTGAAGTCCGTGATGCTGAAACGCTTGAAGAAGTAAAATACATCAATAAAAAAGTTGTGATAGCGGTTGCTGTTTCTATCGGTAAAACCCGTCTCATAGATAATGTGATTGTGTAATGCGTTGTCAACTACATACAATCGTTATTTACTTTACAAAGCAGTATAAAAAGGAGGAGGGCATATGTTGTACTTGTTCAGGAAATCGTTTTATGTGAAACCTAAGCTTTTATTTAAGTATCTTTTTTATGCGCTCATGACGGTAGTTTTTACTTCACTTTGTATTTTGTTAGTTATGCGAAGAACAATCTATACTACTGAAGCACTTGAAAATTTAGTCAATGAGGCAGAAATCCGCGCGGTTCAGTCAGCGATTATGTCGCCATTCTGGTGGATAGTTTTAATACTGTTACTTGTGATTGGTATTCAAAGTTTGATAAGGTTTCATCGGCTTGTTGGACCAATTTATGCGTTAGAACGAATCATAGAGCAGATTAAACAGGGTTGTATTGGTGGGCATATCTATCTGCGTAGACACGATGAACTAAAAGACCTTGCTAAAGGGATTGAGGATATGTCAAATACATTAAAATGCTACATAGAAAAGGATAGAAAAATAATTGATTCAATTACTGCACAACTCACTGAAATGACTGACTTAACTAACCAGCCTGAACTAAAAAATCGGTTACTAAAAATTAAAGACCAACTTGCCAAGATTACAACTGATTTCCATATAAAAGGATGAACGCTTCGTTTAATTCCACGAATAAACCATCACAATTACGATTAAATTTCTGGGCGCTCCAGATGTATACTGAATGCCCGCTGAAGTATAAGTTTCATTATATAGAAAGCGCAGGTGGACTTGGAACACTATATCATCAAGAACGACCATTCTTATCATTTGACGAAAGTATCCATAAAACACTTGCAAAATTTTTCAAATTAAAAACTGCTTCATACCGAACACTAAAAACACTCCATAACCTGCTGAAAGATAACTGGCTTTCTAAGGGCTATATCTCAAAAGAAGAAGAAGCGGATTGGAAAAGCCAGGCAAACTCGTTATTAGAACGGTTCTCAAAAACATTTGATATCAAACTCCAGCCATATCTGGTTGACGAGTATTTTGAAATTCCTATTGGTGAAGATGGGGTGAGGTATACACTCTTTGGCACGATTGACCGTGTAGACGAGATAGCCGATGGGGAGGGGGGCTACGAAATAATTGATTACAAAACACGCCGAACTTTATTCTCTCAAAAAGAGGTTGAAGATGATTTACAACTCGCTATTTTTCAACTTGCGTGTGCTAAAAAATTTAATATCGTCGCAAATAAGTTATCAATAATGTTTCTGAATTTTGATAAGAAAATGACTGTAACAAAACCAGCCGAGAATATCAAACATACCGAAACTAAAATCTTACAAATTGCTAATAAAATAAAAACGGATACAGAGTTTAACCCGACGCCGAACCCATACTGTAATGTCTGCGATTACAATGTAATATGTCCTGCGATGGGTATCGGGTTGGAAATTGTCAGAACACTTGATAAAGAAGACAGTTTTAGAAAGACAATCGGCCATCTGGAAATGATCAGAAACGACTTATATGCGCTCCATAAAGCGAGCAACGAACTCGCTGGGATTTTAGAGGTGCCGATTCTAACCGAAAAAATTATCAATATCTTTGTAGAACTTGCAAAAGTAGAAAAAGGACTGCTATGTCTGATAAATGATGAAGGTAAATTTGCGCCCAAAGTATCTGTAGGGCTTGAAGGTATAAAAATAGATAAATTGTGTCCCCCTGACGGCTGCAAACTGAAAGTCAGGTCAGCAGAGATAATAAACGATATGTATACCGACGACCGATTCAGATACCTAATTACAAAAATTTCTGATATCCAGTCGGCGATAATTTTACCGCTTATCGTCGCTGAAAGTATAGAAGGAATACTGATATTAATGAACAAAAAAAATAAGACAAAGTTCAACAATTATGATTTAGTATTTTTGAATAATTTGAGTGATAGCGCAGCAATCGCACTTCATAACGCCCAACTTTATGAACTCGCAATCACTGACGGCTTAACAAAACTTTACATTCATCGCTATTTTCAAACCCGATTAGAAAGCGAACTTATCCGTGCTAAAAGATACAATTCTAATATATCACTGCTTATGCTGGATATAGACCATTTCAAAAAAATAAACGATACCTACGGTCATCAGGAAGGCGATTATGTGCTTAAAAAATTTGCAAGAATCCTGATGGATAATATCAGAAAAGTTGATATTCCTGTTCGGTATGGTGGTGAAGAGTTCACAATCATTCTGCCTGAAACAGGGCTTGCAGGTGCCGAGCAGGTTGCTGAACATCTCAGATGTCTTGTTGAGCAGGAAGATTTCATAATAGACACCAAACGAGTACCGGTTACAACAAGCGTAGGTGTTGCCTGCTGGGATAAAATTGCCAGCAAAGAAGAGTTTATAGAACAGTCAGATAAAGCGCTTTATCAGGCAAAACACGAAGGCAGAAACAGAGTGTGCAAATTTTTGTTAAGTCAATAATAGGCATAATTTTAATCCCGTTTGTTTGGGGATTGTTGGTATCATTTTGGAAACTTGTAGTTCCGCTGTTTCCATTAGGCTCGTCAGAGATATGGTTTATTTCAGGTTTTGCGTTTTTTTTTGTTATTTTTTTGATAAAACCTCTACCGAACAGATTTTATATTTTCGGGCATGAACTTACACATGCGTTCTGGGCGATATTATTCAGAGGACGGGTTAGAGAGTTTAATGTCCACTCAAAAACCGGAAGTGTGCTTACAACAAAAAGTAATTTCCTTATCTCGCTCGCTCCGTATTTTTTTCCGATTTATACTTTTCTAATAATCGCTGTTTTTTATCTGCTTGTTTTTTTTGTAGATGTTGCTAAATATATTGAATGGCTGTTTTTGTTAGTTGGTGTATCATACTCATTCCATATTTTTTTAACTTTTGACTCATTATCAGTCGGTCAGTCGGATATAAAAAAAACCGGTCGGATATTTTCGTATATTGTAATTTTTATGCTGAATTTAGTAATGGCTGTCGTAGTACTCAAATTCGTTTCGCCTGACAAGGTTTTTCTGAAAAAGTATGTTATCAATAGCAAGAATACTGCCACAGAGATTTACAGATATTTAGTTTTTTATTTGCAATTTTTTATTTTTTTTGTATAATCTAAAATATAGAAACCAGTGAGGTGTTTATGTATGCGATAATTGATATTGGTGGTAAGCAGTATAAAGCAGAACAAGGTAAAATAATAAGGGTGGATTTGCTTGACAAGGAAATTGGTGATGTAGTTGAGTTCAACCCGGTATTTGTTTCTGGTGATGGTAATAAAATTCAAACAACACCATCCGCAAAAGTGGTAGGTCGGATTATAAAACAGATAAAAGATAAAAAAATAGTTGTATTCAAAAAGCGACCTAAAAAAGGCTACAAAAAAACAATCGGGCACAGACAAAATTATACGGAAGTAGAAATAACAGAGATAAAATAGGGAGGCAGTGTGAAAAGGTGGCTATGTGGATAAGTGGTTAGTGGTTAGTAAAAACTTAATCACTTAATCACTTAATCACTGGTATTATTATGGCACACACAAAATCGCAGGGTTCTACAGGAAACGGTAGGGATTCAGCAGGTCAGCGGCTTGGGATAAAATGTTTTGATGGCGAAGTAATTCCTGCTGGCAGTATTATTGTTCGTCAGCGTGGCAGAAAATATCAGCCAGGACTTAATGTTGGTGTTGGCAAAGATGATACGCTTTTTGCAAAAATTAACGGTAAAATTAAGTTCCAGTGGATAAGCCAGAATAAGAAAAAAGTAAATGTAATTCCAGCATAAACCCACGCAGATTACCGCTGATACTTATACGCGGATTGCCGCTGATTTTTCTGCGGATATCTGCGTTTTTTATGTTCATAGATAAAGCGAAACTTTTTATCAAAGCAGGAAATGGTGGTGATGGCTGCCTTTCGTTTCATAGAGAAAAATACAGACCTTTAGGTGGACCTGATGGTGGTAATGGTGGAAAAGGTGGCGATGTAATAATCGTCGGCGACGAAAACTTAAAAACACTTCTGGATTTGCAACGGCATCCTCGGTATAAAGCAAAAGATGGTGAACACGGCAGTGGAAATAATCGCTACGGTAAAACCGCTGAAAATCTGGTAATAAAAGTTCCGATTGGTACAATTGTCAAAAAAAATAATGAAATTATCGCAGACATTACGAAACATAATCAAGAAGTTATAGTTGCTAAAGGTGGTCGCGGTGGCAGAGGTAATGCTTCGTTTAAGTCGTCAAAAAATACTGCACCGCGTATCAAAGAATTAGGTCAACCCGGCGAAGAATGTGTTGTTGAGTTGGAATTGAAACTTATCGCAGATGTCGGAATCATTGGCTATCCTAATGCAGGTAAATCAACTTTTTTAGCAAAGGTCTCGTCGGCAAAACCAAAAATCGCCGACTATCCGTTTACTACACTAACACCTAATTTAGGTGTAGTAAATTTTTACAAAGGGGGGGAGGTGGTGGGAGGGGGTGAAGGGGGGAAGGCACTTGTATTTGCAGATATCCCCGGACTTATTGAAGGCGCATCTTCGGGTAAAGGGTTAGGTCATGATTTTTTAAGACATATAGAGCGAACGAAAATTCTTGTTCATATTGTTGATGTTTTCGGATATAATAAAAAAAATGCATATTCAACATATACTGCAATAAACAAAGAGTTAAAAAAATACTCAACCGAACTTGCAAAAAAATTACAGATTATAGCAATCAATAAAATTGATTTAGTAGGAAAGGGCAATTGGAGGAAGTCAGCAAAAATTTTCAGAACCAAGAAAAAAAAAGTTTTCCCAATTTCTGCATTAACCGGTGAGGGACTTAAACCACTGTTAACAGAAATTTTTACAAAAATTGAGACAGTAAAAGAAAAAAAACCGACTGAATTAAAATACGTCCATTACAGATACGAGCCTGAATTTTCAGTCCATAAAAAAGGCAATATTTTTTATATTACAGGTAGAAAAATATCTGACCTTGTTGCAATGACCGATTTTTCAGAACAGGAATCATTATCAAGATTCCAGAATATACTCAAAAAAATCGGTATAGAAAAAAAATTGAAAGATGCTGGTGTGCTTGCAGGTGATACTGTAAAGGTGGCTAATTATGAATTCATTTATGAAGAGTAGAGTTGTCGTAAAAATCGGAAGTGTGATAATTTTGGATGAATTTCATCTACAAGAAATAGCAGATAAAATCGCTTCATTCCAAAAAACAGGTAATGAAGTAATAATTGTTTCTTCAGGCGCTATAGCAACCGGTAATGAAAAACTTGGATTTAAGAAAAGACCTGACAACCTTATCTCAAAACAAGCATTTGCATCAATTGGGCAAGTCGGTTTAATGAATAAATGGACAAATGTCCTTTTAAACCATAATATTCCCGTCGCACAGATACTTCTTACAAAAGATGATTTTGAAAACAGGGATAGATACCTTAACGCAAGAAATACAATCCTGCAACTTTTATCGTGGGGCATAATTCCAGTCATCAACGAGAATGATACTGTTGCAACTGAAGAAATAAATTTTGGCGATAATGATACGCTATCCGCACTTGTCGCCTCCAAAATTGATGCTAACTATCTGATTATTTTTACGGATGTAGATGGTCTGTATGATAGTGACCCTAAGAAAAATAAAAATGCTACACTAATCACAGAAATAAAAAAAATTTCGGCTGATATAGAAAATTATGCATCAAAAAAGGGTGGGGGGGGGGAGGTAATCGGTTCTGGTTTCTCGGTTGGCGGGATGCTATCAAAAATAAAGGCAGCAAAAATAGCAACCGCTTCCGGTGTGGAAACATTTATCACAAACGGCAAAAAAAAGGGGGGGAATGTATGCATATCAGATATTATTTCCGGTCGTGTTGAGTGCACGAAATTTTTAACCCAGGTGAAAATTGATAGCCGAAAAAAATGGATTGCGTTCGGTGCAAAAAACGCCGGAAAGATTGTAATTGATGAAGGTGCTGCCAGAGCATTGATTGAGAAAGGGAAAAGTTTGTTACCAAGCGGTATTATTGATGTTGATGGCGATTTTTACAAGGGTGATGCTGTAAGTATTATTCATAAAAATAAAGAGATTGCTCGCGGGATTGTGTTTTATTCTGCCGAAGATATCAAAAAAATTAAAGGACATAAAACACAAGATATAGAAAAAATACTCTCCAGAAAGGACTATGACGAAGTCATTCACCGAGATAATCTTGTAGTAATAACAATAGAAACAACCACCGAAAAAAGTACTTGACAGAATGCATATTTTTTGTTATACTTTTGCCAGAGGTTAAAGAAATGGTTAACAGTGCAGTCATTGCGAGGAATGAAATGACGAAGCAATCTCATATCACTAATCACTATTCACTAATCACTGATTTTGCGGGTGTATGTGGGGGGGGTAGTTACCGACGACAGAATCAAGAATTAAGAAATAAGAATATAGAATTTGTAGTGGCGAATTTATTCACCCGATTATTTGTAGTCGCAGGGTTTCCCTGCGTTTTTTATTTTTTGTAGTGCGAGTCCTTAAGGTTCGCTTTTTCTTTTTGGAATCAAAATGTAAGCAAATGCTTACATTTGAATTTTGCTCGTCGGTAAATCAGCGAAATCCAATTCGAACAAATGTTCTAAATCAATTTTTAACTTGTAATTCCCTGTAGCTCTGCCACAGGGTAGTTCATTCTGATGTTACAGATGCATTAGAGGGACTTTCAGCAGGGTTGACGGAAGGCGGGAAGACGGATGCGAAGGAGAAGGAGTTTGCAAAAGAATGTGCAGAACGGCTCTCAAAGCGGAAAACACTTGATGCCAAGCAGGAGGCAGCAAAGACTGCACAGCAAACACTTACCGAAGAGTTAGAAAAGCAAGACCACGAAGACCGCCTGTTTTTTGGTAAAGTGGTAAGTTATCTGGAGTCAAAATTAGGCAAATTCTCAGAAGAGATGCAGCGATACGGGATACCACCAAGAAAACTCGGTGGCAGGAAAGGTCCGAGACCAGAAAAGGCAGGTTAAAGGATAAAGAAAAAAGAGAAAAGGGAAAAACGATTACAGATTGCAGATTACAGATTGCAGATTTTTAGTAAAAAACTGTAGAATGAACAAAATAATTTCCTCCGTCCCCATTTTCATGCGTTTCTAACTTCAAATCACCCCAGAATTGTTCCTCCGTCTTTACATCATCCCATTTCTCCCACTCCGCCCTATCCAAACCCTTGACTTTTGCCAACTCATCTGCTAATATCTGCATCAGGTTATCCTTTTTTAGAATTAACAACTCTATAGAGGATAACCCTTTTTTTTATTTTTTCAAGGTTTGAACCTCAAAGTTCAAATCTCTTCTTTCCAAACTTACACAAAATATTATACATTACCTACCAGCCATTTTTTATTTGCAATTTTTTTATTTTTTAGTATAATAAAACTGTTAAAAAACCCCACACGATGTCATTCCCGCGAAAGCGTGAATCTACTATGTCCGTCGGAAATGGATTCCCGATAGAGTCATTCGGGAATGACATTTTTCAGTGTTTCCGTGTTTCTGTGGTTAAATTTGACATTACCCAAACTCAAAAACGAGGTGTTTTATGCTAAAATTTAACAAGCGAACAAAAACATTAGAGCAGGACGAGTACAAATATGAACTGCAGGATGTTAAAGAACCGAACCTTTATCGTGATATTTTTCCTTACGGTGAAGTGCCAAAAATTTCGTTCAACTGGCGTGTTATGCCGATGAGTCCGGCAGATGAGATTTGGATTACCGATACAACATTCCGCGATGGACAGCAGTCCCGTCCTCCCTACTTGGTAGAACAGATTGTGAATATTTATAAAATGCTTCATCGTCTTTCAGGTCCTAATGGTGTCATCAGACAGTCGGAATTTTTCTTGTATTCTGATAAGGATAAAGAAGCAATAAGAAAATGTCTTGAACTTGGCTATAAATATCCGGAAATTACCGGCTGGATAAGAGCGCACAAAGACGATTTCAAACTTGTTAAAGCATTAGGGCTTAAAGAAACAGGGATTCTAACATCCGTTTCCGACTACCATATTTTTCTTAAACTTAAAAAAACACGAAAAGAAACGATGAATATGTATCTGGATATTGTTCACTGTGCGCTTGACGAAAAAATAATTCCACGATGCCATTTTGAAGATATTACACGGGCTGACTTCTATGGGTTTGTAGTGCCGTTTGCTCAGGAATTGATGAAACTGGCTAAACAGGCAAATATGCCAGTAAAAATCCGCGCCTGCGATACGCTCGGCTATGGTGTTACATATCCCGGTGTCTCTATGCCACGTTCTGTCAACGGTATAATGTATGGCTTGACGAAATTTGCCGGTGTGCCATCGGAATGGCTGGAATGGCACGGGCATAACGATTTTTATCGCGCATTAACAAATGCGATTGGTGCATGGCTTTATGGTTGCTCGGCTGCTAACGGCTCACTTTTGGGTATCGGTGAACGAACAGGTAACACGCCGACGGAAGCGCTGGTTATTGAATATATCGCATTCAGAGGCGATGCTAATGGAATGGACACGACAGTTATCTCGGAAATTGCAGATTATTTTGAGAAAGAAATCGGGTATCAGATTCCGCCAAATCAGCCATATATCGGCAAAAACTTTAATGTTACCCGTGCAGGAATTCACGCAGACGGACTTCTAAAAGATGAAGAGATTTATAATATTTTTGATACTAATAAAATCCTAAAAAGACCTGTCTCCGTCGGGATTACTGATAAATCAGGTATCGCAGGGATTGTATATTGGATAAGTCATCACTTAAAAGTTAAAGTTGACAAAAATGACCCCGGTGTTGTAAAAATCAAAGAATGGATTGATACCCAGTATGAAGCCGAACGGACAATCGGTATATCCGACGACGAAATGATGCGACTTGTAAAAAAATATCTACCTGAAATCGCAGAACAGACGCCAAAATGAAATACTCGCAAGCGTTCATCCCAACAGTTAAAGAAACACCATCAGATGCGGACACAATCTCGCAGAAGTTGATGCTAAAAGCCGGGCTTATCAGAAAGTTATCGTCGGGTATTTACGAGTGGTTCCCGCTTGGACTGAAAGTTCTGAAAAAGGTTGAACAAATCATCCGAGAAGAAATGAACGCTATTGGCGGGCAGGAACTTTTACTACCTGCACTTTTACCGAAGGATTTGTGGGAAGAAACCGGCAGATGGGAACTCTATGGTAACGAACTTTTTCGTATCAAAGACCGTGCTGAACGAGAGTTCTGTCTCGGGCCTACACACGAAGAAATCATCACAGATATTGTCCGAAAAGAGGTTCGGTCTTACAGGCAACTTACCCCCTCCCCGCTTATGCTTTACCAGTTCCAGACGAAATTCAGAGATGAAATCCGACCTCGGTTTGGTGTGATGCGTGCTAAAGAGTTCTATATGAAAGATGCATACTCGTTTCATGCAACCGAAGAAGATGCAGAACGCTACTATAAATTAGTTTATGATGCATATTCAAAAATCTGTGAACGCTGTGGATTTGGGGGGAGTAAGGGGGGGAAGGGGGGTAAGTTTCGTGTGGTTGAAGCAACAACCGGCGCGATTGGTGGCTCGTTTTCGCACGAGTTTATGGTATTAGCAGATACTGGCGAAGAAGAGATAGTTTCCTGTGAATGTGGCTACGGTGCAAATGTAGAAAAAGCGGAATGTATAAGAGACAGTTCACGAGTTCACGAGTTCACGAGTTCACGAGATTTGGAAGAGGTTCATACACCGAATATGAAAACGGTTGAAGAAGTTGGGAAATTTCTGGATGAGAAACCTGAGAAGTTTATAAAAACGCTTGTTTATCTTGCTGATAAAAAAACTGTGATAGTGCTTGTCAGAGGCGATTACGAGATAAATGAAGCCAAATTAACAAGTTTGCTGAAATGTAATGAACTTATCCTTGCAGACGCTCAAACTGTTGAAAAAATCACAAACGCACCCGTTGGCTTCGCCGGCCCCGTTCACTATCCGCTATCCGCTATCCGCTATCCGCTTGTTGCTGACTATTCAGTAGAAAATATCGTCAACGCAATTTCCGGTGCCAACAAAAAGGACTATCACTTAAAAAACATAAATATCGGCAGAGATTACAAGCCAACTGAAATTGCTGATTTAAGAAAGGTAAAAAAAGACGATATCTGTCCACGCTGTAAAAAACAACCCTTAAAATTTTCACGCGGGATAGAAGTCGGGCATACATTCAAACTTGGCACAAAATATTCCAAGTCAATGAATGCGACTTTTCTGGATGAAAAAGGCAAACAGAATCTTTTTGTGATGTGTTGTTACGGAATAGGTGTATCACGAATTGTTGCCGCTGCAATTGAACAATCTAATGATGAAAACGGAATAATATGGAATAAAGCAATTGCACCATATCAGGCGATAATAATACCTGTAAATTATGATAGTAAAGTAAAAGAAGTAAGCGATAAAATCTATACGGAACTCTCCAAAAAAATGGATGTAATTTTAGACGATCGCGATGAACGAGCTGGTGTAAAGTTTAAAGATGCGGATTTATTAGGGATTCCTATCCGTATAACCGTTTCTGAAAAAACAGTTAAAGAAAATAAAGCAGAGATAAAATACCGGAATGAGAAAACAGCAAAATTGATAGAAATAGAAAAAGTTCTTGCAATGACAAGTGCGGAATTTTTCAAACTTGCCCGGTAGCCAAGCGGTAAGGCAGCGGCCTTTGGAGCCGCCATCGTTGGTTCGAATCCAGCCCGGGCAGGCAATCTGCGTATATGAAAAACACAGTTGCTATTATTCTTGCGGCTGGTGAAGGCACAAGGTTCAAATCAGCCACACCAAAAGTATTACATAATCTGCTCGGTAAAACGATTATTAGCAGAGTAGTTGATACTGTGGAAGGATTGTCGCCACTTTTCCAAAAAATAATAGTTGTAATAGGACACAAGGCAGAATCTATACAGGCAGAACTAACAGGCAGGAACCTGATTTTAGTGACCCAAAAAAAACAGTTAGGCTCTGGTGATGCAGTAAAAAAAGCAGAAACCTGTTTGCGAAATTTTACAGGTAGTATAGTTATTCTATGTGGTGATGTGCCACTGCTGAAAAAAGCAACGCTCCAGAAACTGCTAAAAGTTCATCAACAAAATAATGCAGATTGCACAATACTAACCTGCAAACTTAAACAGCCATTTGGTTATGGCAGGATCGTTCGGGATAGAAATGGTAATGTAGTTTCAATAGTAGAAGAAAAAGATGCATCTGGCGGACTCAAAAAAATTAACGAGATAAATACAGGTATATATGTTTTTAATACAGTTGAACTTTTTTCAGCATTAAAAAGAATAAAAAATAAGAATGTAAAAGGCGAGTATTATCTGACAGATGTTATATCAATCCTTAAACAATCAAACAAAAAAATTATAGCCTGTCCAGTCGATACCGGGAGTGAGATTATGGGTATAAATAACAGAGTAGAATTAGCCAATGCAGAACAGATTTTGAGAAAACAAATTCTGGATAAATTAATGTTATCAGGTGTAACGATTATTGACCCGCAAACAACTTATATTGACGAGACAGTATCAATAGATAAAGACACAACAATTCTGCCGTCTACAATTATTAAAGGTAAAACAAAAATAAAAAGTGGCTGTATGCTCGGTCCGTTCAGTTATATTGAAGATTGCTCAATTAGCAAAAAGGTAGAAATCCGTGCATCATTTGTTTATGGTGCTGAAATTGCTGAGGATGTAAAAATCGGCCCGTTTTCGCATATAAGACGCGAAACAAAAATCTGTGCCCGTTCGCGTATCGGTAATTTTTCTGAAATCAAAAAATCATACATCGGTGAAAATACAAAAGTTTCGCATCTGTCTTATATCGGTGATTCACACCTTGGCAGAAACATAAATATCGGTGCCGGGACAATCACTTGTAATTATGATGGCAAAAATAAACATAAAACTGAAATAGGTGATAATACATTTGTAGGCAGTAATACAAACTTAATAGCACCTATCAAAATTGGTAAAGGTGTCCTGATTGCCGCTGGCTCAACAATTACTGAAGATGTGCCTAATAACAAACTCGCAATCGCGCGTGAACGCCAGATTATAAAAAAAAGAAAATTTTTATTCAGATGAGTATAAAGTTCGCCAAATGATTCCCCTTTTGGAAAAAGGGGAAATATGGGGATTTAAAACAGGAAAATCGGGGGTAAAGACGAATCCAGAAGTCATTTATCGTCGCCAATTTTATCCGAGAAACTTCAAAAAGCAAGAAGGAGGTAGAAACAGTGATAGACGCTAAATTAAAAGTTTTCAGCGGGACCGCTAATACGGAATTGGCAAAAGAGATATGTAGTTTCTTGAAAATCAGGCCAGGCAGTATTGAAGTCGGTCGGTTTCCTGATGGTGAAGTTAGTGTAAAAATAACTGAGAATGTGCGTGGCTGTGATACTTTTGTAATTCAGCCGGTTTCTTCACCTGCGAATGAAAACCTGATGGAACTCCTTATAATTATTGATGCATTACGGCGTGCATCTGCTGAACGAATCACCGCAGTAATACCTTATTATGGTTATTCTCGGCAGGACAGAAAAGCCGAGCCACGAGTGCCTATCAGTGCAAAACTGGTTGCTAATTTGATTACAACCGCTGGTGTCAACAGAGTGCTTACACTTGACCTGCACGCAAGCCAGATTCAAGGCTTTTTTGATATACCGGTTGACCATCTATTTGTCAGACCTGTTTTGGTAGATTATTTTGCAAAGAAAAAACTCAAAAATGTCGTTGTGGTTTCACCTGATGCCGGTGGCGTAGAACGGGCTCGGTCGTTTGCAAAACGGATGAAAGCTGGGCTTGCTATTATTGATAAAAGGCGTATCACACCTGACGAAGCCGCAATTATGAATATTATCGGCGATGTTAAAGCCAAAAATGTTATAATTTTAGACGATATGATTGATACCGGTGGTACACTTGTTAATACAGCGACAACACTTAAAGAAGGTGGTGCGACTGATATCTATGCGGCGGCTGCACATGGCATTTTTGCAGGTAATGCATATAAAAAAATAGAGAAATCAAACATTAAAGAAGTTGTAGTTACAAACTCAATTCATATCAAGAAACGCAGCCGAAAAATAAAGGTATTATCAATTGGTAAACTTTTAGCTGAGGCTATTTTGAGAATACACGAAAGCCGGTCAGTTTCTAAATTGTTTGAATAATTAAAGGAGCAAAGCGACGATGGAAAAGATTGAACTAAACGCAGAGTTGAGAACAGAGTTATCAAAAGGGCGAATAAAACAGTTAAGGGCTTCTGGAAAAATTCCAGCGGTTCTTTATGGAAGCAACGAAAACATAACATTAACAATCAACGCAAATCAGTTTGTTTCGTTGGTTGCGAAAGCCGGCTACAATGCGATTATCAACCTTTTGCTACCTGATAAATCGGCTAAAACGGTTCTGATAAAAGAGATACAAAAAAATGTAGTTACACGAAAAATCAGTCATATAGATTTTTATCTGGTAAGTATGGAGAAAAAAATAGAGGTTGCGATACCAGTAGTATTAGTTGGTGAATCGCCCGGCGTAAAGGCAGGTGGTGTATGTGACCATATCATCAGAGAACTTAAAATAAAATGCCTGCCTACCGAAATACCTGAAAAAATCAGTGTGGATATTTCTAATCTTGAAACAGGACAGACAGTTCTTGTAAAAGATTTAATACTGCCTGAAAATATAGAACTACTTGTCGCTGCTGACCAGATAGTTGTCAACATTGTTTCACCAACAATCCTTGAAGAAGTTGCACCTGGTGCGCCTGTAGAAACTGCTGGAGAGCCCGAGGTGATTGGTAAAGGCAAGAAAGTAGAAGAAGAGGAAGTAGAACTCGCAGCAGAAGGCAAACCTGTTGAACCGAAAAAAGAAATAGCAACTCCCAAGAAGGAAGAAAAACCAGAGAAGAAGTGAACTCGTGAACATATGAACACAAGAACATATGAACGCCTTTAAGTTTATCATCGGGCTCGGGAATCCCGGAAAAAAATATTCTGCGACAAGACACAACATTGGTTTTGCGGTTCTTAATACTTTTGCCGCCAGCGAATCCTTGAAATGGAAAGAATACAAAGAACGGGTATTGATATTTTTATGTGATGATTTTCTGCTTATAAAACCAGTTCTTTTTGTGAACAAAAGCGGTTCTGCAATAATGCCACTGATAAAGAAGTACAATCCCGACCATAACGATATGCTCGTCGTGCATGATGACCTTGACATAGAGTTCGGTCGTATCCAGATAAAAAAAGGCGGTTCTTCTGCGGGTCATAACGGTGTTCAATCCATAATTGATGCAGTTGGTACAGACGAGTTCTGTCGGCTGAGAATCGGCATCGGTCGGCCGCCTGAAAACATAAACCCGGTTGATTTTGTCTTATCAGATTTTACGAAAGATGAATTAAAAAAAATGAAACCGGTAATTTCACGGGCCTCGGAAGCGGTTTCAGTTTTTATTGAAGCGGGAGTGCAAAAAGCAATGAATGTATTCAACAGGCGAGAATAAAAAAGCAGGTTAAAGGGAAAAGGGAAAAGGTTAAAGGTAAAAAGATTTATACCCGCCTTCAGTCGGCTGAAAAAAAGATTCCGACAGGATTTACAGGATTAAAAGACAGCCACAGAAATACACAGAATAACACTGAAAGCAAAAAACTTAACAGAATACTCTGTGAGTTTCTGTGAAATTCAGTGGCAAAAATTAAATTTTATGGTTTTGTCAAGTGTATTGATAATAACGGGTCTTGCAGTTCTGGTTTACGGCGCTAACCTGCTTGTTAAAGGCGCTGTGGAGGTTGCTGAAAAATACGGTATTTCCGAAATTATCGTCGGCTTAACAATCGTTGCATTCGGCACGAGCACCCCTGAACTTGTAGTGAACATCATTTCCGCAATCGGCGGGCAGTCGGAAATAAATCTCGGCAATATAGTAGGCGCCAACATTCACAACATAGCGCTGGTTCTCGGTATAGCGGGATTTTTAAATCCGCTTGCAGTGGATAAAAAAATTATCTCCAGAGATACACCGTTTGCGATATTTGCTTCGGTAGTTTTTATTTTAGCCGGACTAAGCTCGTCTCAAATCAGCCGCATCGATGCTGTTATTTTCCTTGCCTGTTTTTCGTATTTTATGTATTATCTCATAAAGCATGCGCTCGGCGATTACCGGGATTTCAAAACAAGCAACGAAAAAGCTACTGCCACTGTCCCGCTGTCAAAAAGTATATTTCACATAATATCCGGTATTTTTCTTTTGTGGCTCGGTGGCGAAATAACCGTCACAAATTCTGTTAGTTTTGCAAAATGTTTAGGTATTCCCGTTTCGCTTATCGCAATTGTCGTCATTTCCAACGGGACTTCGCTTCCAGAACTCGTCGCTTCAATAATCGCATGGAAAAGAAAAAACAGCGGTATCGCACTCGGTAACATTTTAGGCAGCAATATTTTCAACATTCTTTTTATACTCGGTGTTTCAGGACTTATCAGACCGCTAAAAATTTACGGCTGGTTTTTTATTGATAGCTTACTTATGCTTTTGTTCACATTGCTTTTTATGGGCGTGATATTTTTCAAGAAAGAAAAAATACTAGCGAAAAAAGAAGGCGTGTTTTTCTTTACATGTTATTTTGTATATCTTGTATATGTTATATTAAGGAGGTAGCGGTTATGATAGGTTTATTCGGTGATTTAACAAGCGTCTGGGTGGGGTTGGTTTCGGGATTGGTTGGACTGGCGTTTGTCGGTTATCTTGCGAATAGAATTTTGAAGAAAGACCCCGGTAGTGAAAAGATGATTGCGATTTCTAAATCCATTCAGGACGGTGCGATGGCGTTTTTAGCGCGAGAGTACAAATTCATATGTATTTTCGTGCTTATTCTTGCGGTCATCATCTTTGCCGGTGTTACGAAAAAAACCGCAGTGGCTTTTGTTACCGGAGCCGTTTGTTCAATACTTGCGGGATATATCGGGATGAAAATAGCCACTTCGTCAAATAGCAGAACTGCACAGGCATCTGTAAAATCGGTTGGCGAGGCGATTGATATCGCATTTCCTGGGGGTTCGGTTATGGGGATGTCTGTCGTATCTCTTGGGCTTTTTGGTTTGTCGGTTGTCTATCTGGTTTTTATCTGGCACGGCTTAAAACATCATCCTGACCTTTTTAATGCAATTTTGGAGGCAACGCAACTCATAGCGGGATTTTCAATGGGTGCGTCGTCAGTTGCGCTTTTTGCCCGTGTTGGTGGTGGTATCTATACCAAAGCCGCAGATGTTGGCGCAGACCTCGTCGGTAAAGTAGAAGCCGGTATTCCTGAAGATGACCCGCGTAATCCCGCAGTGATTGCAGATAATGTCGGCGATAATGTTGGCGATGTTGCCGGTATGGGTGCTGATTTGTATGAAAGTTATGTCGGTGCTATCGTTTCAGCACTTGTTATAGCGGCTGCGCCTAATCCTGTAATAGACATAAAGGGTGTCATGCTTTCCTTTCTGCTTGCCGGCTGGGGCATTGTTTCCGCTATCGTCGGAGTGCAGTTTGTAATTTCAGGCGGTGCGAAAACGGATGCTCAAAAAGCGATGAATAACGGAATGGCAGTCAGCGCAATTTTGCTTGCTGTAGGTTCGTTTATTTTATGTAAGGTCTGGTATGGGAATATCGGATTTTTCTGGGCGGTGCTTTCAGGACTTGCAGCTGGAATGATTGTCGGCTTCGTAGCACAGGTTTATACAAGTGGCAAAGCGGTTGAAGAAATAGCAAAAGCGGCCAAAACTGGTCCCGCTACGACGATAATTCAAGGTATGGCAACTGCGATGAAATCAACCGTTGTTCCGCTTGTAGCGATAGCGGTTGCGACGATTGTGGCGTATCAGACGGCGGGTATTTTTGGTATCGCGCTTTCTGCGATAGGAATGCTCGCACTGACAGGTATGACTGTCGCGGTTGATGCATATGGTCCGATTGCCGATAATGCTGCCGGGATTTCAGAAATGGCGCATCTGGGACCTGAGGCAAGAAAACGCTGTGAGAAACTGGATGCGGTCGGCAATACAACTGCTGCAATAGGTAAAGGTTTTGCAATCGGGTCTGCGGCATTAACAGCGCTTGCACTTTTTACCGCATATTCTCAAACGATACATTTGTCCATAATAGACGCACTGAATGCAACGGTGGTTGCTGGAATGTTTATTGGCGGAATCGTTCCTTTTGTTTTCTGTGCTGAAACAATGCAGGCAGTAGGTCGCGCAGCGTTTGGTGTAGTTGAAGAAGTTCGCCGTCAATGGAAAGAGATTCCTGGTTTGATAGAAGGTAAAACAATGCCGGATTCGGCAAAAATTGTTGATATAACCACAAAAGGTGCACTGAAAGAAATGATTTTTCCTGGCGTGATGGCGGTTGTGCTGCCTGTAATTGTCGGCGTTCTTTTGGGCGCTGCTGCGTTGGGCGGCTTTTTGGTTGGCTCGCTTATTACCGGTGTTCCACTTGCGATATTTTTAGCAAATGCCGGTGGTGCATGGGATAATGCAAAAAAATATGTTGAAGAAGGAAACCTCGGCGGCAAGGGCTCCGATGTCCATAAAGCAACTGTTATTGGCGATACTATCGGTGACCCGTTCAAGGATACATCAGGCCCTTCGTTAAACATTCTGCTGAAACTTATGGCTGTCGTGTCGCTCGTGTTTGCACTATCAATTGATAAACTGCACCTCTGGCTTTCTGGCATACTGCCGTTTCTGAGATAACACGGAATAGACGCAAAATAATTGTAGTGGTGGGATTGTATCCCACGATGTAGTTGCAGACCCTTGGTCTGCTGATATGTTTTTGTAGGCACGGTTTTAACCGTGCTAAAAATGTCATTGTGAGGAGTGTAAGCGACGAAGCAATCTCACTAATTCGCGATAATTAGCGTTAGATTCGCGATTATTTGCGTTATTTTATGTATAAAAATAAAAACAGGAAAAAATTACTGCTAAAGGAAGATATTGTAATTTACGACCCCAAAACCCTCGTAAAGAACGATGATTTTGTAAATAAGATAATTTGCGGTAATTCGACCTGAAAAACGGCTATAAACACTATTTTTTTGAGATAGCTCGTCGGAGCCACTATAAAATATATTTGCAAATTCACTCAAATTAAAGGTTTGACCTTTAAAATCGCTCTTTGAATTTTGAAAA